>JAAFKB010000035.1 GCA_013299055.1 Sphaerotilus sp. | reverse complement strand
GCTCGAGCACAGTCGATACCGAACTTTTGAGTTCGGCAGCGAACTGGGCAACGGTGGTCACAGCCATGTGTTTGTTTCCTTGGGACGTGCGTCGTGTGCGGTCGGGTCGGACAGAGTGAGCGTTCAGACGGTGAACCAGTGTTCACGCGCCTTCATGATCAGGGCCTTGGCCGCCGCTTCGTCGATGCCCGTCATCTCCGTCAGCTCATCCACGGCGAGATCGGCAAGATCATCGCGGGTATGGACACCGCCTTCGGACAGCTTCGCGATCAGTTCGGGCGTCAAACCCTCCAGGTCGCGCAGATCCTGAGTGACTTCCTCGACGCGCTCTTCCTTGGCGATTTCCATCGTCAACAGCACGTTCTTGGCGCGGGTCCGCAATTCCTGCACCGTCTCTTCGTCGAAGGATTCTATTTCCAGCATTTCCTGCAGCGGCACATAGGCCACCTCTTCCAGGCTGGTGAACCCTTCGGCGATCAGAATGTCGGCCACCTCTTCATCCACGTCGAGCCTGTCGACGAAGAGCTTGCGGATGCCGTCGCTCTCCTGAGCCTGCTTGGCCACCGATTCCTCGGCGGTCATGATATTGATGCGCCAGCCGGTCAGCTCGGAGGCGAGCCGCACGTTCTGGCCGCCGCGGCCGATGGCGATGGCGAGGTTTTCCTCGTCGACCACCACGTCCATGGCGTGTTTTTCCTCGTCCACCACGATGGACTGGACGTTCGCCGGCGCCAGCGCACCGATCACGAACTGCGCCGGATCTTCCGACCACAGCACGATGTCCACGCGCTCGCCCGCCAGCTCGTTGGTCACGCCGTTGACACGCGAACCGCGCACGCCGACACAGGTACCGATCGGATCGACCCGCTTGTCGTAGGACACGACGGCGATCTTGGCGCGCGAACCGGGGTCACGGGCGCAGCTCTTGATCTCCAGCAGACCCTGCTCGATCTCGGGCACTTCCTGACGGAACAGCTCGACCATGAAGGACGGCGCCGAACGCGACAGCACGATCTGCGGGCCGCGCAACGTCGGGTCGATCTCCACCATCATGGCCCGCACGCGGTCACCGCTGCGCAGATTTTCCTTGGGGATCAGCTCGCTGCGCTTCAGGCGCCCTTCGACACGGCCGCTCTCGATGATGAGATCGCCCTTGTCCAGACGCTTGACGGTGCCAGTGAAGATCTTGTCGCCACGGGACAGGAAGTCGTTGAGGAGCTGCTCGCGCTCGGCGTCGCGGATCTTCTGGAGGATGACCTGCTTGGCCGCCTGTGCGCCGATCCGGCCGATGGGCACGGACTCGACCGACTCTTCGAGGTAGTCACCCACGTCGATGTCGTCGATCTGTTCCTTGGCCTCGAAATGCAGGATCTCGGCTTCCGGCTGCTGCAGACCAGCTTCATCCGGCACGACATGCCAGCGGCGGAAGGTCTCGTAAGCCCCCGATTCGCGGTCGATCGAGACACGGATGTCCACTTCGCCTTCGTAGAGCTTCTTGGTGGCCGAGGCCAGCGCCAGCTCGACGGCACCGAACACGACTTCGCGATCCACGTTCTTCTCGCGCGAAATCGCATCCACCAGCATCAACAGTTCGCGGTTCATTCTTCGTGATCTCCGGATTCCTGTGTCACCCCGCCCGCCGCCGCATCTCGCCGGCTGCGGCCCTTGAAGTCCACGACCGGCACCAGCCGGGCCTCGCGAACTTCCTCCAGCACAAATCCCAGCACCTGGCTTTCCTTCCCATCCGGGAAGACCAGTTCGAGACCTGTCGCAGGGTCATCGTCCGCCACGCGCAAGACGCCGCGGTATTTCTTGCGCCCCTGGAAAATCACCTTGAGCGTCAGGTCGATCTCCAACCCTTCAAACCGCACAAAGTCGGCCAGCCGCTTGAGCGGGCGGTCCAGACCAGGGGACGAGACTTCGAGCCGCTCGTAATCGCAGCCCTCCACTTCCAGCACACGCTGGAGCTGGCGGGTCACCTGCTCGCAATCTTCCACGGTGACAAATTCGCTCGGCCCGGTCGGATAGACGACGCCGGGCATCCGGTCGATATAGACGCACAGCAACCCGCGCAGTCCACGCTCGCATTCCACGAGGTCGTAGCCCAGCCCGGTCACGGTACGTTCGACAGCCTGCTGCCAGTTCATCAATGCAGTACAAACGGCAGCCTCTTAGCCGCGCAACCACGGTGAACACCCTGCGGTGGTCCACGTCGTCACGCCAGCCGGCTGCCGCGCTCCTTCCGGTGCCTTGCGGCGGTTCAAGCAAAAAAAATGGGCTGGATTCCTCCGCCCATTCAGCGTTTTAGCGAAAACGCGATGATACCCGACGCACAGCCCGCGGGCAACCACCGCACACGCGGCACTCTGGTGCGTGCGAGAATCCGTTGTTTCGATCACCAACCGAACCACCTCCTGGAGAGTCCATGGGTTTTCTCGCAGGCAAGCGCCTTTTGATCACCGGTCTGCTGTCGAATCGCTCGATCGCCTACGGCATCGCCAAGGCATGCCACCGCGAAGGAGCCGAACTCGCGTTCAGCTATGTCGGCGAACGCTTCAAGGACCGCATCACCGAATTCGCGCAAGAGTTCGACTCGACGCTGGTCCACGACTGCGATGTCGGCAGTGACGAGCAGATCCAGCGCATGTTCGACGACCTTGGCCAGGCCTGGACCGACGGCTTCGACGGCTTTGTCCACTCGATCGGCTTCGCGCCACGCGAGTGCATCTCGGGCGAGTTCCTCGACGGCCTGAGCCGCGAGGCGTTTCGCGTCGCCCACGACATCTCGGCCTACAGCTTCCCCGCGATGGCCAAGGCCGCCCTGCCGCGCCTGCGCGAGCGCAGCGCCCTGCTGACCCTGAGCTATCTGGGGGCGGAGCGGGTCGTGCCGCACTACAACACGATGGGTCTGGCCAAGGCGTCGCTCGAAGCCAGCGTGCGCTACCTCGCCGCCAACCTCGGCCCGCAAGGCATCCGCGTCAACGGCATCTCGGCCGGCCCGATCAAGACCCTGGCCGCCAGCGGCATCAAGGACTTCGGCAAGCTCATGGCCATCTTCGCGGCCAACGCCCCCCTGCGCCGCCTCGTGACGATCGAGGACGTGGGCAACGTCGCGGCCTTCCTGCTGTCGGATCTGGCCGCCGGCATGACGGCCGAGATCACCTACGTGGACGGCGGCTTCAGCCACGTCATGGTCGGCTCGGCGGACGCCTGAACGCGACCACGCCTCCCATGCGCGCCCTGCTCGCCGAAGACGACGCCATCCTCGCCGACGCGCTGGGTGCCAACCTGCGCTCGGCGGGCTTCGAGGTCGAGGTCGCCGACAACGGCGCCGTGGCCGAGTACCTGCTCACGCGGCAGACCTTCGATGTCGGCATCATCGACATCGGGCTGCCGCTGGTGGACGGGCTGACCGTGGTGCAGCGGGTGCGGCTGGCCAAGCCGGGGATGCCACTGCTCATCCTCACCGCGCTGGACGGTCTGCACAACCGCGTGGCGGGCCTGAACGCCGGCGCCGACGACTACCTCACCAAGCCCTTCGACTTCCCCGAACTCGAAGCGCGCATCCGGGCCGTCCTGCGCCGCAGCCAGCCCACCCCCATCCCTGGCACCACCGAGCCCACCGCGGCCCTGGTCGTGGGCCAGCTCCAGTTCGACCGCGACGCCCGCCGCGTCACCATCGCCGGACAGGCCATCGATCTCTCGCCCCGCGAATGGCTGCTGCTGGACCTGCTGCTGAGCCAGCGCCGCAAGGTCATCACCAAGGAACAGATCGCCCAGGCGTGGTCCACCGAGGTGTCCGAGAGCGGCGGCCCCAGCTCGCTGGAGGTCTACATCCACCGCCTGCGCCGCAAGCTCGAAGGCTCGGGCGTGGGCATCCGCACCGTGCGCGGGCTGGGTTACCTGCTCGAAACGCAGGACTGAACTTCCCCGCAACGGCCATCGCGGCGACACTGCGCGGCCATGCTCCCCTTGCTCCAACCCCTGCTGCGCCGCCTGCCGGCGGTGTCACCTGCCGGCCGCTCGCTGCGGCGGCACCTGCTGGCCTGGCTGCTGCTGCCGCAGCTGGTGCTGTGGCTGGCCGCAGCAACCGTGACCTACAACGTCGCCGTGCGCTACGCCGACCGTGCCAACGACCACGGCCTGTACCTGTCCTCGCGCGCGCTGGCCCGGCAAGTCAAGCCCATCGACAGCGGCCTGTTCGTGGACTTCCCCCGTGCAGCCAAGGACATCATCGAGGCCGACCCCGACGACCGCGTGTACTACATGGTCAGCAGCCCGCCGGGCGAGTTCATCCTCGGCAACCACAAGCTGCCCCCGCCCAGCGCCGCCGACGCCCTGCACCCCGACCGCCCCACCTTCTACGACGGCCAGGTCGAGACGCCTGGAGGCGGCACCGTGCAGGTGCGCGTGGCAGCCATCCTGCTCGACTATGGCGAACCGGGCGTGCAGCGACGCATGCTGGTGCAGGTCGCCAAGAGCCGGGTCAGCCGCGAAGCCCTGGCGCGCAACATCCTGATCGACACCGTGCTGCCGCTGTCGGTGCTGGTGCTGGCGATGTCGGCGCTGGTGTGGGCGGGGGTGCGCACGGGTCTGGCGCCGCTGGCCCGGCTGCGGGAAGCGGTCAGCGGACGCGGGCCGAACGACCTCGCCCCCATCGAGCTGCAGTCCGCGCCCGAGGAAGTGCGCGATCTGGCGGTGGCCGTCAACACGCTGCTGGCGGCGGTGCATGCGTCGGTGGTGGAGCAGCGGCGGTTCATCAGCGACGCCGCCCACCAGCTGCGCACCCCGCTGGCCGGCCTGAAGAGCCAGTCCGAACTGGCTCTCAAGGAAACCACCGACCCCGCCCTGCGCGCCCGGCTGGAGCGGGTGCGCGAGAGTGCCGCCCGCAGCGCCCACCTCGTCACCCAGCTGCTCACCCTGGCCCGCGCCGAGCCGGAGTCGCTCGCCACGCTCGGGCGCAGCCGCTTCGACCTGCGCCGGCTGGTGCAGGACTTGACGGCCGAGATGGTGCCCAGGGCGCTGGGCGAAGGCATCGACCTGGGGCTGGACTGCGGCGAGACGGGCGACGACACCCCGCTACCGCCCCTCACCCTGGAAGGCAATGCACTGTTAATCCGTGAATCCATCGTTAATCTGATCGACAACGCGATCCGCTACGCCGGGCGTGGCACGGAGATCACCGTGCGGGTGCTGCCCGATCCCCACCGGTCGGACATGGCGCTGGTGGAGGTCGACGACACCGGCCCCGGACTGCCCGTCGCCCTGCACAAACAGGTGTTCGACCGTTTTTTCCGGGGCACGAACGAGGGACGCGGCTGCGGACTCGGGTTGGCCATCGTCAAGGAGATCGTCGAGCGTCACCGCGGGCGGGTGGGGCTGGTGTCGCTGCAGCCGCACGGACTGCGGGTGCAGGTACGGCTTCCACGGGATGTCAGGGGTTTTACCTAGTGTTAATTTTTTAAAGCAATATTAATCTTCAGGTCTGTTCTCACCCCACCCCTGTTCCACCCCCGTTCTTGATCCCGGAGTGCATATGAAAAAGTTGGAGATGATCCGTCCCGTCCGTACCCTGCTGGCCCTCGTCGCGGGTCTGAGCCTGGCCGGCCTGTCGCAAGCCGGCGAGGTCGAAGTGCTGCACTGGTGGACCTCGGGTGGCGAGGCCAAGGCCGCGTCCGCCCTGAAGGCCACGCTGCAGGGCAAGGGCCACACCTGGAAGGACTTCGCGGTCGCCGGCGGCGGTGGTGACTCCGCCATGACCGTGCTGAAGTCGCGTGTCGTGTCGGGCAACGCGCCGGCCGCCGCCCAGATCAAGGGCCCGTCCCTGCAGGAGTGGGCGGCCGAAGGCGTGCTGGCCAACATCGACGACGTGGCCAAGGCCGAGAAGTGGGACAGCCTGCTGCCGCCAGTGGTCGCCAACGTCATGAAGTACAAGGGCAACTACATCGCCGCGCCGGTCAACGTCCACCGCGTGAACTGGCTGTGGGCGAACCCGGAAGCCTTCAAGAAGGCCGGCGCCAAGGTGCCGACCAACTGGGACGAGTTCTTCGTCGCCGCCGAGGCCCTGAAGAAGGCCGGCATCATCCCCGTCGCCCACGGTGGTCAGAACTGGCAGGACTTCACCACGTTCGAATCCGTCGCCCTGGGCGTCGGTGGTGCCGACTTCTACAAGAAGGCCCTGGTCCAGCTCGACCAGACCGCCCTGAAGAGCGCCACCATGGACAAGGTGCTGGCCACGTACAAGAAGGTCAAGGACTACACCGACAAGAACGCCCCGGGCCGTGACTGGAACCTGGCGACCGCGATGGTCATCAAGGGCGAAGCCGGCATGCAGCTCATGGGCGACTGGGCCAAGGGCGAGTTCGTCGCCGCTGGCAAGGCGCCGGGCAAGGACTTCGTCTGTGCCGCCGCCCCCGGCACCGCCAAGTCCTTCACCTTCAACGTCGACTCGTTCGCGATGTTCAAGCTGAAGAACGATGCCAACGTCAAGGCCCAGAAGGATCTGGCCGCCGCGATCATGTCCACCGACTTCCAGGAAGTGTTCAACCTGAACAAGGGCTCCATCCCCGTTCGCCTGAACATGGACCTGGCCAAGTTCGACGACTGCGCCAAGCTCTCCAGCAAGGACTTCGTGGACACCGCCAAGTCGGGCGCGCTGGTGCCGTCCGTCGCCCACGGCATGGCGGTGCCGTCGGCTGCGGCTGGCGCGATCCAGGACGCGGTGAGCCAGTTCTGGAACAGCGACAAGATGACCGCGATGGAAGCCAAGGCCAAGATCGCCACGGCTGCGCTGACCAAGTAAGCCGGAATGGCCGCCGCTGTGGCGGCCCTCCCCTGCACCACCGGCCCTGACAAGCCGGTGGTTTCGTTTCCACCTGCGGGACACACGACATGGCCTCCCCTAGCGCCGCCGCGCGTCTGGACCACTGGCTGCCCCGGATCGTTCTGGCGCCCAGTTTCATCCTCTCGTTTCTCTTCATCTACGGCCTGATCGCCTGGAACGGCTACCTGTCGGTGTCGGCCTCGCGGCTGCTGCCCAACTACGAATTCGTCGGCTTCCAGCAGTACGCGACGCTGTTCGCGAACGAACGCTGGATGGTCGCGCTGAAGAACCTCGGCATCTTCTCGACGCTGTTCATCGGCTTCTCGATGGCGGTCGGGCTGCTGCTGGCGATCCTGCTGGACCAGAAGATCCGGGTCGAAGGCGTGTTGCGCACGGTCTACCTGTACCCGATGGCGTTGAGCTTCATCGTCACGGGCACGGCGTGGAAGTGGATCCTGAACCCCGGCCTCGGCATCGAACACCTGATGCACCAGTGGGGCTTCCCGAATTTCTCCTTCGACTGGCTGGTCAACCCCGACTACGCCATCTACACCGTCGTCATCGCGGGCGTCTGGCAGAGCGCGGGCTTCGTGATGGCGCTGTTCCTGGCCGGCCTGCGCGGCATCGACGACTCGATCATCAAGGCCGCGCAGATCGACGGCGCCACGCTCCCCCAGGTCTACTGGCGCATCATCATCCCGAGCATGCGGCCGGTGTTCTTCTCGACGCTGATGGTGCTGGCGCACATCGCGATCAAGAGCTTCGACCTCGTGATGGCGCTGACGGCGGGCGGCCCCGGTTTCGCCACCGACGTGCCAGCGACCTTCATGTACACGCACGCCTTCACGCGCGGCCAGATCGGGCTGGGCGCGGCGTCGGCCACCGTGATGCTGGCGACCGTCGCGGCGATCGTCGTGCCTTACCTGTACAGCGAGCTGCGCTCGCAGCGTCGTTGAACCCGGCGGGACACGAGGACTCACCATGAAACACGTTCACCGTCTCATCATCTGGTCGCTGCTTGCGCTGTTCGCGGCCTTCTTCCTGCTGCCGTTCTACGTGATGCTGGCCACGTCGCTGAAGGACATGGCCGAGATCCGCAACGGCAGCCTGCTGTCGCTGCCGGCCGGCCTGGACTTCACCGCCTGGGGCAAGGCGTGGTCCACCGCCTGCACCGGCACGGACTGTGGCGGTCTGCAACCGTACTTCTGGAACTCGATGACGATGATCATCCCGGCCGTGCTCATCTCGACCACGCTCGGGGCGCTCAACGGCTACGTGCTGACGAAGTGGCGCTTCAAGGGCAGCGAGGTGTTCTTCTCGCTGATGCTGTTCGGCGTGTTCATGCCGCTGCAGGTGGTGCTGCTGCCGATGTCGCAGGTGCTGGGCTGGATCGGGCTGTCGGACTCGGTGTGGGGGCTGGTCTGCGTCCACGTCCTGATGGGGCTGGCGTCCACCACGCTGTTCTTCCGCAACTACTACCTCGGCCTGCCGGACGAGCTGGTCAAGGCGGCGATGCTGGACGGCGCCGGGTTCTTCCGCATCTTCTGGCGCATCGTGCTGCCGCTGTCCACGCCGATCCTGGTCGTGACGGTGATCTGGCAGTTCACCAACATCTGGAACGACTTCCTGTTCGGGGTCGTCTTCTCCGGCGCCGATTCCAAGCCGATCACGGTGGGCCTGAACAACCTGGCCAACACCTCCAGCTCGGTCAAGGAATACAACGTGGACATGGCCGCCGCGATGATCGCCGCACTGCCGACGCTGTTCGTCTACGTCGTCGCGGGCAAGTATTTCGTGCGTGGCCTGACCGCCGGCGCCGTCAAGGGTTAAGAGGACTGAGGATCTATTCATCATGGGCGCACTTTCCATCCGCAACGTCCGCAAGAGCTACGGCGAGACACACATCCTCAAGGGCATCGACCTGGAGATCGACAAGGGCGAGTTCCTGATCCTGGTCGGGCCGTCCGGCTGCGGCAAGTCCACGCTGCTGTCGATGATCGCCGGCCTGGATTCGCCGACCTCGGGCACGATCCACATCGGTGACCGCGATGTCACCCACGAGCTGCCGAAGAACCGCGACATCGCGATGGTGTTCCAGAGCTACGCGCTCTACCCGAACATGAACGTGGCGGAGAACATCGCCTTCGGGCTGGAGATGCGCAAGGTGCCCAAGCCCGAGCGCGACAAGGCCGTCACCCGCGTGGCCAAGATGCTGCAGATCGAGCACCTGCTGGAACGCAAGCCGGGTGCCTTGTCCGGTGGTCAGCGTCAGCGTGTGGCGATGGGCCGCGCCTTGGCCCGCGATCCGCTGCTGTTCCTGTTCGACGAGCCGCTGTCCAACCTCGACGCCAAGCTGCGTGTCGAGATGCGCGCCGAGATCAAGCTGCTGCACCAGCGCACCAAGACCACCACCGTGTATGTGACGCACGACCAGGTGGAAGCCATGACGCTGGGCGACCGGATCGCGGTGATGAAGGATGGCGTGGTGCTGCAGTTCGGCTCGCCGGACGACATCTACACGCGCCCGGCCACGGTGTTCGTCGCCGAGTTCATCGGGTCTCCGGCGATGAACATGGTGCAGGCGCAGGCATCCCAGCAAGGTGTCGTCGCCAATGGCGTGGCGCTGCCGGTCAGCGCAGGGCAGCAGGCGTCGGTCAAGCCGGGCCAGAAGGTCATCTACGGCCTGCGTCCGGAGGCGCTGTCCTTCGTGGCGCACGGGGCGGCGGGTGTGGTGGGCGAGATCACGATGATGGAGCCGACCGGGCCGGAGACCTACATCAGCGTCAAGACCGCGGCCGGCATGCTGGTGGTGCGCTCGCCGGGCAAGGTGCTGCACCAGGTGGGCGACGCGGTGACGCTGGGCTGGTCCACGGGCGACGTGCATCTGTTCGACGCCGAGAGCCAGAAGCGCCTCGCCGACTGATTTGACGTAGGCGAGAAACCGGCGGCGCGCTACGATGCGCGCCGTCGCCGTTTCCAGACCCCAACTTCCTTCCTGTCCGTCGCAGGCATCCCGTCATGACCGACCATTCCCCCTTTCCCCGCCTCGTGGCCGATGTCGGCGGCACCAACGCCCGCTTCGGCTGGATCGCGCATCCCGGTGCCCCGATCGCGCACATCGCCACGCTGCCGGCCGCAGACTACGCGACGCTGGCCGATGCCGTGCGGGCCTACCTCGCCAGCAGCGGCCTCGGCCAGCCCGGCTCGATGGGCATGGGCATCGCCAACCCGGTGACGGGCGACGAGCTGCGCATGACCAACCACCACTGGGGCTTCTCGATCTCGGCGATGCAGGCAGAGCTGGGCCTGCAGCGGCTGGTGGTGATCAACGATTTCACGGCGCTGGCGCTGTCGCTGCCGTCGCTGCAGCCGCACGAGTTGCGGCAGGTGGGCGGTGGTGCGGCGCGGGCGCGGGCAGCGATCGGGCTGATCGGGCCGGGCACGGGACTGGGGGTGTCGGGGCTGGTGCCGGCGGGCGGGCAGTGGGTGGCGCTGGCGGGCGAAGGCGGTCACGTCACGCTGCCGGCCACCACCGAGCGCGAGGCGGCGCTGATCGCGCTGCTGGACCAACGCTACGGCCATGCGTCGGCGGAGCGTGCGCTCAGCGGCGCGGGGCTGGTGGCGCTGTACGACGCGGTCTGCGCGCTCGATGGTGTGACACCGGAGACGCTCAGCCCGGCCGATGTCACCACCCGCGCACTGGCCGGCGCCTGCACGCGCTGCGCCGAGGCGGTGGACCATTTCTGCGCCCTGCTGGGCAGCGTGGCGGGCAATCTGGCACTGACGCTGGGGGCGCTGGGTGGGGTCTACATCGGCGGCGGGATCGTGCCGCGGCTGGGCGAGGTGTTCGACCGCTCGGCCTTCCGGGCGCGGTTCGAGGCCAAGGGGCGCTTTCAGGCCTATCTGGCGCAGATGCCGGTGTTCGTCATCGACGCCAGCGTGTCGCCGGCACTGCTGGGGGTGGCGCGGGCGCTGGATCAGTTGCTTTGAACACCGCACCATGAAAAAAGCCGCAGGGTTGCTGCGGCTTGGTCTTGCGAGGCCCTGCCCTCGGATCAGAGTGCGTACAGCGGCAGTCCAGTGGACTCGTAACTCGCATCCGGGCTGTAGGCGGTGACCTCAGGCTTGGCCCAGGTACCGTCGGCGTTCTTCTTCACCACGACCTTGACCGGGAAGACGAGCTTGGTCTGCTGGTTGAAACCCAGGATGTCGGTGTAGCCGAAGGTCTTGGAGTAGACCTCGCCCGACTTGGCCGTAGCGATCTGCAGCGTCACGAACGTGCGCTCCGGGACCGACGCGCTCACCTTGGTCACCGACAGCCAGTACGTGCCTTCGAGCAGCTTGGTCTCGTCGCAGGATGCGTAGTAGTGCTCAGGGCCGGTGTCCAGCGCCGAGGTGCCCTTGCCATCCTTGTCGAGGAAGCCCACATAGCCCTGCTTGGACACATCGCCACCGCCGCCCTTGCCCGGATCGCCCGTGGTCGAGAAGTGGACCCACTGAACGTAGGCTGCACCGCTGACCGGCGGGGTCGGTTCGATGACATGCAGGTCGAAGTCGTTGAGCAGTGCCTTGCCCGTGAGCGCATTCACCCCATACGCATTCGAAGGGACCGCCCAGGACAGCGTGGCAGTGAAGAAGCCTTGGTTGTTGGCGAGGTTGGTCGGCGTCACCAGGGCGGCCATCTGCGTGGTCAGACTGCTCTGCAAGGACGCGGTCGGCAGCGCGGTGATCTCGCTGTTCAGGACCGTGCTGTTGCTGGGTTCGCCGAGCTTGGCGAACGCCTTGTCCGCGAACAGCTTGCCCTGCTGGTACGACACCATCAGCAGCTTCTGACGCTCGGTGTATAGCGCCTGGGCACGGGCCAGCTGGCGGGATGCCATGGTCGTGTTGTTGCCGTCGGAAAGCTGCGCCGACAACTCGGTGCGGGCTTTGGTGGCCAGCGCGCTGACCGTCGCCGGGAAACTGCTGGTGATGGCCAGGAAACGGTCGTCGGCAGACTTAGCCGCGAGCACCGACCAGTTGGCGGTATTGCCGGCGGCCATGTCCCAGAAGTACTCCCAGTAATTGCCCAGGGCGCCGTCCAGCACGTTGGTACGGAATTCGGCGGCCAGCGCCTGGAACCGCGACTGCGTGGCGCCACTGGCGGTGCCAGCGGTGCTGTAGAAGGTTTCGTAGCGCACCGGCTCGACCTTGCCGGCGGCCGTCGTCGCCATTTCGGCCGTGCCGGCGTACTTGCCGTGGCGGGCAATGCGCAGGGCCGCGCGCTGGGCGTCGGCATCCTCGGGCATCGCGAAGGTGCCGTTGTAGTAGGCCACGACGTAGCCACCATCGGGTTCGCAGATCGCCGAGGTCTGGGCCGAGCCGGGCATCGCACCCGCCCACAGCGCCACACCCAGCACACCACCACACACCGCACGCAGGCGGGAAGGGAATCGGTTCATCGTCGTCGTTGCCATCACACGGCTCCCTTCGTGCAGCCGTCGTCCTGCGGAGCACGCGCCACGGTGTCATTGACCTTTTCCGCGTATGCCAGATAGGCATCGACGCGGGCCGTGGTGTTGATGGTCACGCGGCGCAGATCGGCCACGATCTTGTAGCCGGCTTCCACCGTGTCCGCCTTCTGCATCACGCACTCGACCGCGTCACTGGACGCGAGACGGGCCGCGCGCAGCGCGGCGTCGTCGGTCAGCGACACGGTCAGCACCGACTGGTACGCCTTGGCCAACTGGTTGGCCGCCGTGCCCACGCCGGCGGTGTACGCCTGTGCGGTGATCCAGCTCGTCACGTCGTCACGCACGCCGTCACCGTTGGCATCGGTGCCCGCCAGCGTGGCCGTGCGGTCCAGCGTCAACATGGCGCCGCTGGTCTGCAGCTTGGCCACCACGGTGGCCGCAGGCTCTGCTGGGGCTGACGTGCCACCACCTCCGCCACCACACCCTGTCAGCACACCCAGGGCCACCAGCCCCAGGAGTCGAGTTGTCTTGTTCAGCATCGCTACCACACTCTTTCGGTTTCAATCTTGTTGTTTCCTGCCGCACAGTCTCACTGCCTGAGCCCGCCAATGAAAAGCGCGGTTTCCCTGATCAGTGGATCCTGCTGTCCGACAAAACACATTTTCGAGCTGGCAAAGCGGTGAACACACCCTCTATTCGGGTGGTGATGAATTGAACATTTTCACTAATGCCAATTACGCAGCATTCGGCCCGTGACCTTCTGTGACACCTGGCCCGATCAGCGCCAGCAGCCCCGCTTCATCCAGGATCGGCAGGCCCAGCGCCTGCGCCTTTTCCAGCTTGGCGCCTGCCTCCACCCCCGCAACCACGTAATGCGTCTTCTTCGAGACCGACCCGCTGACCTTGCCGCCAGCCGCCTCGATCAAGTCCTTGGCCGCATCCCGTCCGAGCGTGGGCAGTGTGCCGGTGAGCACCAGCGTCAGTCCCGCCAGGGGGAGCACCTCGGCCGGCGGTACCCCGTCGTGCTCGTCCCAGACCACCCCGACCGCCCGCAGCCGCTCCACCACTTCGCAGTGGTGCGGCTGGTCGAAGAAGGTCCGCAGACTCTGTGCCACCACCGGCCCGACATCGGCCACCTCGGTGAGCTGCTCGACGCTGGCCTCCACCAGGCGGTCGATGCCCCCGAAATGCCGTGCCAGCGCCTTGGCCGTCGCCTCCCCCACATGGCGGATGCCGAGCGCGAAGAGAAAGCGCCCCAGCGTCGTGTGGCGACTCTTCTCCAGCGCATCGACCAGGTTCTGCGCACTGCGCTCGCCCATCCGGTCCAGCGCCGCCAGCTTGGCCACCCCCAGCGTGTACAGCTCCGGCAGCGTGCGCACGAGGCCCGCGTCCACGAGCTGCTCGACCACCTTGTCCCCGAGGCCCTCAATGTCCATCGCCCGCCGCCCGGCAAAGTGCAGGAGCGCCTGCTTGCGCTGCGCCGGGCAGAACAGGCCACCCGTGCAGCGCCAGTCCGCTTCACCTTCCTCGCGCACGATGTCGCTGCCGCAGACCGGGCAATGGCCGCCCAGCCGCTGGTACAGGTCGAATGGTTCGCCCGCATCCGCCGGGCGGCGCTCCAGCACGACACCCACCACCTCGGGAATCACGTCGCCGGCCCGTCGCACGATCACGGTGTCACCCGCCCGAACATCCTTGCGGCGCGTCTCGTCCTCGTTGTGCAGCGTGGCGTTGCTGACCGTGGTGCCGCCGACAAAGACCGGCTCCAGCTTGGCCACCGGCGTGAGCTTGCCGGTGCGACCGACCTGGATGTCGATCTCGCGCACGGTGGTCATCTGCTCCTGCGCGGGGTACTTGTGCGCCACCGCCCAGCGCGGCTCGCGGCTGACGAAGCCCATCTGCCGCTGCAGCGCCAGATCGTCCACCTTGTAGACCACGCCGTCGATGTCGAAGGGCAGCCGGTCGCGCTGCTGGCCGATGCGCTGGTGGAAGGCCGCCAGCCCGTCCGCCCCCTCCACCACCGCCCGCTCTGCGCACACCGGCAGCCCGAAGGTGTCCAGCGCATCGAGCACACCGCGGTGCGTGTCGGGCAGCGTCCAGCCCTGCACCTCGCCCAGCCCGTAGGCGAAGAAACTCAGGGGCCGCTCGGCCGCCAGGGCCGGATCGTGCTGCCGCACCGCGCCAGCCGCCGCGTTGCGCGGGTTGACATAGGTACGCTCGCCCTTGTCACCACGGGCAATGCGCTCGCGCTGGCGCTCGTTCAGGCGGTCAAACGCATCGCGGCGCAGGTAGACCTCGCCACGCACCTCCAGCACCGCCGGCAACCCGCCCGCCCCTCCACTCGGCCCGTCGCGCAGGCGCAGCGGGATCTGGCCGATGGTGCGGATGTTCTGCGTCACGTCCTCGCCGGTCTCGCCGTCGCCGCGGGTGGCGGCCTGCACCAGCACCCCGTCCACGTAGCGCAGGTTGACCGCCAGTCCGTCGAACTTCAGCTCGCAGGCGTAGCGCAGCGGCGGCGCGTCCTCGCCCAGCGCCAGCTCGCGGCGTGCGCGGGCGTCGAAGGTGGCCGCGCCCGTCGGCTCGGTGTCGGTCTCGGTGCGGATGGACAGCATGGGCACCGCGTGGCGCACCGGCTCGAAACCGTCGAGCACCTGGCCGAGCACACGCTGGGTCGGCGAGTCGGGTGTCCGCAGTTCCGGGTGGGCGGCTTCAAGGGCCTGCAGCGCCTGGAACAGCCGGTCGTACTCGGCGTCGGGGATCTCCGGCGCGTCGAGCACGTAGTAGCGGTGGGCGTGGTGGTGGAGCTGGCGGCGCAGCGCGGCAGCGTGTTCCGCTGCGGCATCGGCAGGGAACGGCGCGGACGGCTCGGCAGAAAACAGATCGGTTTGCGACATGCGCGCCAGTGTAGGCGCGCCGTGTGCACGCTTCTAGCTGAACAGGCGTCGCGCCGCCGGAGAGCCTGCGGGCAGACCGAATTCGGCCAGCTTGGCGTACAGACCGTCCAGATCCTCGCGGATCAGCGCGAAGGCGTCGGCGTTGAGCGGGCGGCCCTCGTCGTCGTGGACCAGCGCGTCCAGCGACATGGCCAGCGCCTGCCCGGAGGCACACCAGGCGTTGAAAGGCTGCTCGGCCTGCGGTGTCTGTGGCACCTCGAACACCAGCGCCATCTCGGACACCCAGGACTGGTCCGGGTCTTCCGCCAGGGCTGCCTGCGCGTCGAACACCAGCGCCAGCACGGGCGGCGCATCGTCGCCACGGCCCGGCAACACGAGCCGCCCTGGCACCGATCCCGCCACGAAGCCGTGGCGCGCCGCATGCTGAAGGATCCAGCCCACCGGCCACTGACCCTGGCGGGTGGTCAGTCGCATGGCGAGCTGGGCATCGTGGTGGACGGCGATGCGGTCCAGCGCCCGCGCACGCGCCACCTCGTCAAGCATGTCCGGGAACTCGGCCGTGGCCGCCAGCGGCTCGGCAAACCGCTGGATGATCTGCACGAACTCCGAGTACTCGATCTCGTTGACCGGCCCGAGCCGGTTGGCCAGCTGCAGCCCGGCGCGCAGTTCGGCGTAGTGGTGGCCAGCCTGCGGGGTTTCCCAGTCACTGCGGGCATCGACGCGGCCTTCGATCAGGAAGGACTTTCCCCCGGCCCGCCGCGACGGTGGCCAGTGCGCCAGCACCGCCTCGCCGAACAGGCCCTGCTCCGGGCGCAGCGTGGCGATGGCGTCGATCAGCGGGTCCACGCGCTGCGCGGCCGTCGTGCGGCGCACCGGCGCGGCCAGCGGCGCCGGCACCTCGGCCAGCCGGTCGTCCACCGCCGGAGCAGCCGACACCACCGGGGCGTCCAGCGGCATCGGCTCGGTAGGAGCCTGGACATCGTCGAAGCTGGGCTCCTGGCAGGTGCCGGGTGCGCCAGGGGTGGCGAGGCTCGGCGGCTCGGCGGCAGTGGTCGTCGCCCCAGGCCCGACGGGCGGCGACACCGCACGCGACTTGCCGCCCGCCCGGCGGGTCTGCCAGGCGCCATGCCCGACAACGGCCGCGAGCACCAGCCCGCCCACGATGGCCAACCAAACTTGCAATGAATTCATCGGACCCTGGGTTCCTGGTCATGGCCTGAACAGTGTGTCCTGTCGCCTGTGTGGTCGCTCACGGTAGCTCAGCCAGTGAGACCGCCGCTTCCATGTCGACCGCAACGATGCGCGACACACCCTGTTCCTGCATTGTCACGCCGATCAATTGCTCGGCCATCTCCATCGCGATTTTGTTGTGCGAAATGAAAAGAAACTGCGTTCCAGACGACATTTGGCGAACCAGACGGGCATATCGCTCGGTATTGGCGTCGTCCAGTGGTGCGTCCACCTCATCAAGCAAGCAGAACGGCGCCGGGTTGAGCAGGAAGATCGCGAACACCAGCGCGATGGCCGTGAGCGCCTTTTCACCCCCCGAGAGCAGGTGGATGGTGGAGTTCTTCTTGCCCGGTGGCTGTGCCATCACCTGCACGCCCGCGTCCAGGATCTCGTCGCCCGTCATCACCAGCCGGGCCTGTCCGCCGCCGAACAGGCTCGGGAACATGCGGCCGAAGCCATCGTTGACCTGGTCGAACGTCGCCTTCAGCAGGTCGCGGGTTTCGAGGTCGATCTTGTGGATCGCGGCCTCCAGCGTCTGCATCGCCTCGGTCAGATCGGCCACCTGCGCATCGAGGAACTGCTTGCGCTCGCGGGCGGCGCCGAGTTCATCCAGCGCAGCCAGGTTCACGGCACCCAGCGCGTTGACTTCGCGCTGGATGCGGTCGATCTCGCCTTGCAGCCCGTGCAGGCGCACACCGTCCTGTGCGATGCCGGCGGCCAGCACGTCCAGATCGACCGCCGCCGCCTGCAACTGCTCCAGGAACTGCGCCCCGCCGAGCTGGGCGGCCTGTGCTTCGAGCTGGAGCTTGGTGATCTCGTCGCGCAAGGGCTGCAGGCTGCGCTCGAAGGACGCCCGCTGCTCGTCGGCGCGGCGCATCTGCTGCGAGAGTTCGTCCCACGCCTGCCGGGCCGACGCCAGCGCCTGCTCGCGCCCGACCCGCAGCGCCAGCGCGTCCTGCAAGCCGCCTTCGGCCGCCGCGTCGTCCAGCCCGGCGAGTTCGGCGGCGAGCTGCTCCAGCGCCCGTGCATTGACGGCGAGCTGCTGCGCAGCGGTTTCCAGCCCGCGCTGCAGCTCGCCGCGCCGCGCCAGCAGCGAACGGGCGGCGAACTGCGCCTCCTGCGCCGTGCGCTCCAGGCCGCGCAGCTGCTCGCGGGCGTCCGCCAGCCGACGCTCGGCAACGATCACCGCGTCTCCCAGCTCGGCATGGCGCTCCTGCTCGGTGGCGAGCATCAGGTCCAGTTCTTCAAACCGCGCCTCGCCGGTCATGCGGCGCTCGTCGAGTTCTTCGACCTGCGCATCGACTTCGGCGAGTTCGGCGTCCAGCTGGTCGCGGCGCCGCGTCACCTGCTCGGCCTGCTGGGTCAGGCGCAGGACTTCGACTTGCAACTGGTGCGCCCGCGTCTGGCTGTCGGCAGCGTCGCGGCGGGCGCTGGCGAGCCGCTGCGCCGCGTCGGTGCAGGCGGCCTCGGCGCGGACCAGCGCACTGCGGGCGTCGTCGGCCATCAAGGCTTGCGCACGAACCTGCGTTTCCAGGTTCTCGATATCCTGCGCCCGCGCCAGCATCCCCGCCTGCTCCGAATCCGGCGCGTGGAAGCTCACCGCATGGGCGCTCACCGCGTGCCCAGCCGGCGTCAGGATCAGCTCGCCGTGCGCCAGCCGGCTGCGCAGCGCCAGCGCCTCCTCGACATGGGCCGCCGTGTACACGCCTTCGAGCCAGTCGTTGAGCAGCGCCATCAGCCCCGGATCGCCCACGCGCAGCAGATCGGCCAGCCGCGGCAAGGTGCGGTGCGTGTTGGCGATCGCCGTCGTGGGCGGCGAGTAGAAGGCGAGCTTGGCCGGCGGCGGGTCCAGGTCGAAGCCGCGCACCGTCTCGATGCGGCCGACCTCCAGCGCCTGCAGCCGCTCGCGCAAGGCGGATTCGAGCGCCGTCTCCCAACCCGGTTCGATGTGCAGCCGCCGCCACAGCCCTTGCAATCCCTCCAGCCCATGCCGCGCCAGCCACGGCCGCAGCTTGCCTTCGGTCTGCACCTTCTCCTGCACGGCCCGCAGCGCGTCGAGCCTGGCCGTCAGCGCCGACTGCCGCGCCGACTCGCCATTCGCGGCATGCTGCTGGCCGCGCCGCTGCTCGTCGAGCGTCGGCACGAGGTCGGACAGTTCCTGCAGCCGCGCATCGGCGAGTTCCTGTAGCCCCTGCGCCTGTGCGAGCTGGGTCCGCAGACCGTCCAGCCGGTGGTCGTCGGGCGTGCCGAGCTGGCGGCGCTCGGTGGACAGGCGCTCGCGGCGGCCCTGCAGCTCCCGGCCACGCTCGTCGAGGTGGCGCGACTGCGCGGCCAGCACCTGGATCTGCTGCTGCACCTCGCTGGCGCGGGTGCGCTGCGTGGCGGCGCGCTGGCTGGCCTGGCGCAAGGTGTCTTCGGTGGCGGGCAGCGCCAGCGCCTGTTCCTCGACCTGCGCCGCCAGCACCTCGCCCTGCTCCTCGGCCTCGGCGAGCTGCTCGGCCAGCGTCTCCAGCTCGGCCTCGGCGTGTTCGCGGCGCAAAGTCCATTGCTGCGTCTGCGCGGCGATCTCGGCCTGGCGCTGCACACCGCGCTGGCGGGCCTCGACGACATGGCGGATGCGCTCCTCCAGCCGGCTGACCTGCATCGAGGCTTCGGCCAATGCACCCTGCGCGGCGTGCAGCGTGTCATTGGCGTCGTAGTGCGACTGGCGCAGCGATTCCTGTTCCGCCTCGACATGGCGCAACTCGGCGATCCGCGACTCCAGCGCGTTCGTCGCCGCCAGTTCGGCCAGCCGGACCCGCTCGCGCTCGCTGGTGGCATCGCGGTGCTTGAGGAACCAGAGCTGGTGCAGCTTGCGCGTACCCGTGTCCTGCAGCGTGCGGTAGCGCAGCGCGACCTCGGCCTGCGCTTCAAGCTTGTCGAGGTTCGCCGTCAGCTCGCGCAGGATGTCGTCCACGCGGGTCAGGTTCTCGCGGGTGTCCTTGAGGCGGTGTTCGGTCTCGCGGCGGCGTTCCTTGTACTTGGACACCCCTGCCGCTTCCTCCAGGAACAGCCGCAGCTCCTCCGGCCGCGACTCGATGATCTTGCTGATCGTCCCCTGCCCGATGATGGCGTAGGCGCGTGGCCCCAGCCCGGTGCCGAGGAACACGTCCTGCACGTCGCGGCGGCGCACCGGCTGGTTGTTGATGTAGTAGGTGCTGGTGCCGTCGCGGGTCAGCACGCGCTTGACGGCGATCTCGGCGTACTGGTTCCACGAGCCGCCCGCCCGCCCGGCGTCGTTGCTGAAGGCGAGTTCGACGCTGGCGCGGCTGGCGGGCTTGCGGTTGCCGGAGCCGTTGAAGATCACGTCCTGCATCGACTCGCCGCGCAGCTCGCTGGCCTTCGACTCGCCCAGCACCCAGCGCACGGCGTCCATGATGTTGGACTTGCCGCAGCCGTTCGGCCCGACCACGCCGACGAGCTGGCCGGGCAACTGGAAATGGGTCGCGTCAGCGAAAGACTTGAAGCCCGAAAGCTTGATCGAATTCAGGCGCATCGACGCGGTGCCGTGGTGTCAAGTCGTTGATTTGAATGGTATTTTCACCCGGCCAAGGCGGCGCGGAGCGGCCGCGATGATAGCACCCGCCCTGCACCGGACCGCGAACTTGGGCACACTCTCGGGTCTTCCCGAATGGACAAGCCATGCCCGACACGTTTCCCCTGACACCGCGCCGCGAGCGCGTGATGTTGCTGACCCTGGCCGCGATCCAGTTCATCCACGTCGTCGATTTCATGCTGATGATGCCGCTGGGGCCGCAGCTCACGCGGATCTTCGGGATCAGCGACGCGCAGTTCGGGCTGCTGATTTCGGCCTATACCCTGGCCGCCGGAGCGTCCGGACTGGCAGCGACCACCTACATCGACCGCTTCGAGCGCCGTCGCCTTCTGCTGATCCTGTTCGCCGGACTGGCGGTGGCAACGCTGGGCTGCGGGCTGGCGCCGACCTTCCACACGCTGATGGCGGCACGGGTGCTGGCGGGACTGTTCGGCGGGGTGCTGGGCTCGCTGGTGCAGACCATCGTGGCGGACGCGGTGCCCTTCGAGCGGCGCGGTGCGGCGATGGGCGTGGTGATGGCGGCGTTCTCGATGGCGACGGTCGCCGGCGTGCCCGCTTCGCTGTGGCTGGCGGACGCCTGCGGCTGGCACGCGCCCTTCCTCGCGCTGCCGGCGGTGTCGGTGCTGATCTGGGCAGCCGCGAGCCGGCTGGTGCCGCGCATGACCAGCCACCTCGCCGCCCGTGGTGCCACGACCAGCACCGTGCAGCAACTGCGGCAGGTGCTCGGCGTGCGCAACCACTGGCGGGCGTTTGCGCTGACGGTGCTGCTGGTGTTCAGCAGCTTCACGATGATCCCCTACATCACGCTGTTCACCACCACCAACCTCGGCCTGACCACCGCGCAGGTGCCGATGATCTACCTCGTCGGTGGCCTGGCCACGCTGGTCAGCTCGCAACTGCTGGGGCAGCTCGCCGACCGCTGGGGCAAGGTGCAGACGCTGCGGCTGGTGGCGCTGCTGGCCCTGGTGCCGATCCTGGCCCTGCCGCAGCTTGGACACTGGGGCATGACCGCGCTGGCGCAGGTGCTGGTGGTGACGACGCTGTTCTTCGTGCTGGTGTCGGGGCGCATGGTGCCGGGCATGGCGCTGGTGACCTCGGCGGTCGAGCCCGGGCGGCGCGGGGCGTTCATGAGCCTGAACAACGCACTGCAGTCGGGTGCGATGGGCGTGGCGTCGCTCGCGGGAGGCCTGATGGTCTCGCGGGACGCGCAAGGGCTGCTGCAAGGCTACGGGCGCACGGGCTGGGTCGCGCTGGCCTGCACCGCCGGGGCGCTGTGGCTGGTGGGACGCCTGCGGGTGGTGGCCGTCAAGCCAGGCGCCTGAAGCGGCCCGGCCGACCGAACCCGCCATGCCTCAGCGCGTCTGCCGTGCCGTCGAGACCACCACGTTGGGAATCGGCACGCAGCCCAACGTGCTGGGAAAGAAGCCAGCGATCGTCTGGCACGCTGCACCGGTCATCGCCGAGACCACGTCGGTGCCCGCCGTGACGCTGGCAAACACCGCGTAGCCGGCGTTCGTCGCGGTCTTGTCGAGGACGCTGGCGTTGTCCTTGAGGTTGATGAAGAACTCCGAGGTCGCCGAATTGGCCACCGCCGTGCGGGCCATCGCCACGCTCCACTGCACGTTGCTCAGCCCGCTGCCAGCTTCCAGCGTGATCGCGGCGTTGGTCGTCTTGTGCGTCGGCACGGTGCCCGCCACGACCGGCGACGGGTAGCCTCCACCCTGCACGATGAAGTTGGTCTGCACGCGGTGGAACACCGTGCTGTCGTAGAAACCGCTGCGGACGTAGGCCAGGAAGTTGTCCACCGTGATCGGCGCCAGATCAGGGCGCAGCGTGAACACGACATTGCCATGCACCCCCGCGCCGTTGCTGACGGCCATCGTCACCTGCGGCAGCGGCACGGTGAAGCTCAGCGTGTGCAGCACCGCGCCCGTGTCGCTGCGGCGCAATTCCATGGTCTGGTTGCCGACGGCCTGCACGTCGCAGAGGTAGTGCATCGTCGTCGCGCTGCTGGCGTACTGGGTGGTCGCAGCCGGCTCGATGGTCTTGCAGGCAGTCGAGACGGGGGTGACAAGACCATGGTCGAGCAGTTCGCCCTGGACGGTGATGTGCAGCGACTGGCCATACAGCGGGGTTTCGGCGGTGGCCGAGGTCACGCGCATCGTGGTCGGGACCGGGGCGGCATCAGTGTCACTGCCACCGCCGCCACAACCGGCGAGCAAGGCAATGGTCAGCAGAGGAAGCGCGGTGCGCACGCGCAAGGAAGGCCGTGAAAAGCAGGAAATGGGCATGATTCGTGGTGTTATTTGCGGTGTTGATAGCGACCCCATGGAGGGCGAACCAGTGTATGCAGCCGCCACCCAAACGCCCCGAGCACCCGGGGCAATCGACCCGAACCGAGAGAAAAGTCGCGATGTCGCGGGGCAGCGCCGGTACTTTCTGGACTGGCTGCGCATCGGTGCTTTCGGGCTGCTGGTGCTGTACCACGTCGGGATGTACTACGTCCCTTGGCCGTTCCACGTCAAAAGCCCGCATCCTGTGGCCGGGCTGGAGACATGGATGCGGCTGACCGAGCCTTGGCGGATGAGCCTGATCTTCCTCTTCTCGGGGGCCGCGACGGCCAACCTGCTGCGTGGTGGGTCTCCCGCGCGGTGGTTGCGCCGGCGGACGCGGTTCCTGTTGCTGCCGTTGCTGACCGGCGTGGTGCTGGTCGTGCCGCCGCAGACCTACTTCGAAGTGGTGCAGAAGTTCGGCTATCACGACGGCTTCCTGTCCTTTCTCGGGCGGTACTTCTCTGTCCTGTCGAACAGCCGGGACTTCTGCGAAGGGGTGGGGGCCGAGGCCCGGTGCCTGGTGATGCCGACGTGGAACCACCTGTGGTTTCTGCCTTACCTGTGGTGCTACACGGTCGTCCTGTGCGGGGTCATCCGCTGGTTCCCGGCCGCGACCCACGCATTCTCAACCACGCTGACACGCGGGTTGCAAGGCGCGGGTCTGTTCGTGCTGCCGACGCTGTGGCTGGTGCTGTGCCGAGGTGTGCTGCAGCCACCGTACCCGCAGACCTACGCGCTCTGGGATGACGTGTACGCCCACGCGATGTACGGGTTCGCGTTCGGGATGGGTGCGCTGCTGATGCGTTTGGAAGGCGGCTGGTCTCGGCTGGCAGCGGCGCGTCACGTTGCAGTGGTCGTGGCGGCGCTGGCGTGGGCCGTTCTCGCCTTTGCAACCGTCCCCAGGTCACTCGGCCCTGCGCTGACTGCCCTCTTCCAATGGTCAGCGATCACGGCCCTGCTGGGCCTGGCGGTCACCCACTTCGACCGCGACGCTCCCGTTCGGCCGATGCTCGCCGAAGCGGTCTTTCCGGTGTATCTCGTGCATCAGACGGTGATGATCGTGTTCAGTCAGGTGCTGCTCGGCTGGTCGCTGCCAGTGGGGGTGGAGGCGCTGGTCCTGCTGAGCGCAACGGGTGGGATCAGCTTCGGCGTGTACTGGCTGGTGCGGCGACAGAGGTTCTTGCGGCCGTGGTTCGGGCTGCGGGGCTAAACTGAACTATCACCTTGCTGCTGCCATGCAACGCGACACCACCCTCACCCTTCTGCGCCAGTGCAAACCAGACCTTGCCACGCGCTTCGGCGTGACCGGGCTGGCACTGTTCGGCTCCACGGTCCGCGACACGGCACGCCCGGACAGTGACATCGACATCCTCGTCGAATTCGACGGACCGGCAACGGCAGCGCGTTACTTCGGGGTGCAGTTCTATCTGGAGGACTTGCTGGAGTCGCCGGTGGATCTGGTCACCGACAAGGCGCTGCGGGCGGAGTTGCGGCCGTTTGTGGAGCGGGAGGCTGTGCGTGTCTGATGCGACACCGCGCGAATGGCGCTTCTATCTGGACGACATGATCGGCTTCGCCCAGAAGGTGCTGGCCTACACGGCAACGCTGGACCAAACAGGTTTCGTAGCCAACGAACTGGTCTATGACGCCACGATCCGCAATCTGGAACTGATCGGTGAAGCCGCCACCCACATTCCGGACGAGGTGCGCAAGGCAAATCCTGATATCCCCTGGCGGATGGTCATCGCCACGCGCAACCGGCTGATTCACGGGTACCTGGGGATCGACAACGACACGTTGTGGAGCCTGGTTCAGGACAGCGTGCCGGAATTGCTGACGCAATTGACAGAGCTACGGGCTGCGTGGCCCACGTAATGAAGATGCGACATCCTTGCGCACCAAGGTCAAGTCCGCACACTCCGGGAGAGCCATGCGATCTGCACTCGCCCGTCCTGCCCAAGGTACGCGACACCACTCGAATCAATCCAGACACGACTGCGGGCGTCGCTACACCCGAATCCACGAACGGACGCACGGCGCTCGCCGTGTAGCCACCAGACCAGTGACCGGCCACTATCCGCCAGCAATCCCATCAGGGGATCGCGTCGTGCGAACAGTGCCTCCTCGCCGAGCACACAGCCGGCAAGGCCAAAAACCACGGTGTCACCGTGACGCACGGCCCCATGCTGAAGGTCGAGTTTCAACCCCCAATCGCGAAACAAGCGTGGCCAGGGCATGAGGACAGGCCCATGCTCATCCTTGCGATCAGGATGCCCGCATTCGCCCGCCAAAAACATCCACGGCACCGGTAACCAGGAGTCGAACCGACTGTGATTGCCCGCCTGAATGCCGCAATCAAACGGTCCGGCAAGTCCGGGCCACTCGGCCAGTTGTTTATCCCATTCACCGGCAAGATCAATTCGGCCTTGCCCTTCGAGCTTGTGCTGAACGGTACGGAGCTTGAGCTTCTCAAGCAAAACCGGGAGATCCGCCTTCTTGATGAGAGCAGGGGTAACTTGCCACCAGACATCAGCGGCTTGCTTGACATCCAGTCCCCACATCCCAGGGCAAGCAGGGCTTGACCAAGCATGGTCTGCCGCAATCCGCAGCCACGGGCCTTCGCCCCATTCCGAGAGCAGCGCCGGCACATGGGTGATGACATCGCTGACCGGCAGGTCAAACATGGGATTCGATCCCCAGTTCCGCACCGCCTCGTCACCGACGCCCGGCCAACGAGGCTGGCTCGGAATTCGCCAGAAGTCGGACTGTTGTGTCTCAGCGCAAAGACGCGGCGACCGCTGCAACCAACGCGAGGGGTCCAGCACTTCGATGTAGCCGATCTGGTGGGGGGTGTCGTACTCCTGCGGCACGTCGTCGTGGCTCGCGGACGTCATCTGATAGTTGTCAGCCAGAAAGGCCAGCATCGTTTGCCAGCCAATCCACTGGTACTTCTTGCCGATCCGTTCGGTACGGCCGGGTCGAACGATTCGGTGGGCGTCCCGGACCTCGGGGCCGGTATCAAATCCTTCGAAGCGTTCGCCGGTCCAGCCAAGTCGATGACAGTTCCACGCCACAAACCGGGCTGCCAGCGGAATGTCGAAGATCCCGGCGGGTCGGCGTGACACATCCGCCTGGTGGGTTTTACCAAAGCGGCGTTCGGGCTCATTCGAATGCGGCAGCGGACGCGAGGAGAAAGGCTTTCCGCCAGAGGTAGCCCCCATCACGTACCAATAGAAGTCGTGTGCCAGCGCTGAACCAAGAATTTCCCGGAATCCGATGGATGTATCGGTGGCGCGCAACGCCGCTTCAGAAGGGACTTGGTCGAGCGGCAGTTCGCTCCGATAGGGCGGTCTGACCCGCGTAGGGTCAACGTCGTCAAGCCAGCCACGCTCGCAGGCGGCCTCGACAATGCGGCGCGCATAGTGACGGACGGTGAGGTGACAGCGCGGAGATCCGCCGGCAAAGAAGACCTCCCACACCTGACGTGCCGCGTCCGAGCAAGCAGCCGATTGGCTCCCGTCGATCAGGACACCCCAGGTCGCGACCAGCACGCTCTCCACGACATAGTCGTCATTGACCGCCAGGAAATCTGCCAGAACGACAGCCAAGGCGTCGGGGCAAGCAACCAGCACGCGCGTCAACCCGCGAGTCGCCTGCTCGCGCAATGCCTGCTGCGACACGGCACATGTCCATGCCAGCAATTGCGCCACTGGTACGGCAAGGTTCAGGTGCAATCCAGAAAGCGCCGACTCGCTGGCCCATCTCACGAGCACGCACAGAGTCGAGCCCTCGTTCCGCCAAAGCGCCACCAGTTCAATCGACCACCAGGCATCCCGGGCGCCAGGGCTGTCGGCTTTCAGCAAACGTGGATGCAAGCCATCGGCCATTGCGAACGGATGGCCGGGAATCAGCGCCAGCCGGATCAACTCGTCAAGCCAGGCAGACAACTCCCCATGATGCTCACCGCGTCGCCGATACAACCGCCACAACCTGGACCGACTACCGGCAAATTCTTCTGGCCGGTGTCGCCAGCGCAGGCTGTCCGTGAACGCCTCCTTCAACGCCAAATCCGGCCAGGGCCAGCCCGACTCGTCTGGAAAGTACGCCGGCATCAATTCCGGAAGCTCAACCCCTGCTTGCAGAGGAACCGCCAAGCACATCGCAGCCAGCAATCCGGATCGGCGCACACCCAACGGGTCATCCCGGCGCCCCGGTTGCATCAAGCCACGAAGAAGGCCGGTGGGTGACAGTGCGCGAACCAGTGCCTCCCGTCTGGCGGACGTTGTGTCCTTGCCTTCGAACAACTGATGCAGCAACCGGTCCGCAAAGTAGGTATCCGACAGCCGCTCGAACCCGAATTCGACGATGTCATCGTCGTCTTCAAGACGATCCATCAGTGCACCAGAGGAACATAGAAAGCCCACAAGACCTTCAATGCCCGCCACGCTGCGTGCAATGTTGTCCGCCTCGTCGCGCGGCAATCGAAAATGTCCAGATCGAAGCATCCCCAAGGCCAGTTTGTTCAGACAACGCCGGACTGGATTGGGACGAGAGGGGTCGAGCTGGAATCTGCTGCGGGCGTCCTCCTCCAGGCGTTCGACCCATGCAGCCCAGACTTCAAGCCAGGAAGGCAGCCAATGCGTGGGCGCCGGACGCCCCTGCAGGCTCTTGACCAACAACTGAACGTACAGCGGATTCCCAAGCTCGCCGACGGGTGGCGCAACGGGAGCAGCCACGCCGTAATGCGCGCAATAGGCCAGCAACGCATCAGCTCCCACGTCCGAGAACCCACTGTGGCGATGCTCGACCCATGGAGGAGCACGGCCGGACCCCAGTTCCGGCACGACCTGCCGGAAATAGTCCGAGCGGACCCCCAATGCCAGCGTCAGATGCGGCCGCTCAAGCACCTCATGGACGATGCCGGCGAGTTCGTTTTTCCAACGGTGACGGTTCGAGGTTTCATTGAGCGCGTCGATGACGATCAGTGCGCGCTCCCCGCGCTGGGCGGCCACCGCGTCAAGTCGATCCAGAAACGCCGCGAAGCCATCACGAAGCTCCCAGATCGTGGCCAATGCCGTCCGTAAGTCACCCTGAGCAGACAGGGTCTGTCCGAGGGCAGCGACCGCGACGCCACCGGCATCCAACGTGCGCCGAACTTCGTGAACCAGGGTATGCGTCTTACCCTGCCCTGCGGGGCCGGTCAGCAGCAAGACCCGCTTGCGCGCAAACAATGCGTAGCCATCAATCAGACGTATCGCCTCCTGCGCCGGCTCGACAGCTTGAAGAGTCGAATGCCGCCCGGCGGTCGCTTTCGAGCCTTGTGCCGTCACGGCTTCATGCTCAGCCCAACCCAGCTCTTGGATCTGCTTCAGCAGGGTCGTGATGCCATCGAAATCAGGCGGAGACGACAGCCAGTGCGGATCGGCTCGCATGGCCTCACTGATCCGTCGAAGTCCCGCTTTTGCAAGGGCGAAGGCCGGTGCATCCAGTTGTTTCCAGACTTCCGCCAATGCGTCGTCCAAGTCCGCAATCGCTCGGGGACGGGCAAGCAACCAGTCAAAAACCCGTGCAATCTCCGATTCAAGATGCGCTTCGCGCGTGTACCTCGGGCCAGCATCCTGCTCCGTGCGGCGGGCGTGCCGCTCAAGCCACACATCAAGAGGCAATCGACGATCCGGATGCCAGGCGGCCAACAGCGTTCTCAGGTGGCCATCGAGCTTGTATTCAAAATCGGCGGCATCGACAAAGCGATTCACCGAGCCTGTCGGGACAGCCTCAGACACGAAGGGCGCGGAGTCGAAAAAGGTCTTCAGCAAATCGCGCTGCACCGCATCGGCCTCGGCGGAGGCCACGGAATCATCCTGCCGATAGACGAGGATCTCAGGCAAGGGCGCGCCCCGGCGTCGCGCCTTCCATGCCCGGTCGAATTCGTACTCACTACCGGACTGGAAGCAGCTTCCGTCCTCTCGTCGAAATTCAGTCAATGGCAGCGGTGTACCGAATCTGCATCGGAAGATGCCGACGAACACGTCACAGGCTTCTGGCACTGGAAGCCGCCGGTTCACAGAGACTTGCGGCGAAGCCAAGGCATCCATCGGAATGCCCGTGGACCAGTCCCATGCGACCATCTCGATCCGGGCGAACGACGCAACGATGGCATCGTTGTTGAGGCGGTCTGCAACTTGATGCGCTGCACGGCGCTCAGCGTGGCAATCACCCGGGGACGAGAGAAAGATTCGAACGGTCCGCATGGGCGGATTTGACCCTATTTGCGACTTTCAGCAACACCAGAACTCGGATTCGAGCGCCGAGATCGGGCCCGAACCGTCAGCCAGAGATCTGACACGCCGACCCCATGCCCGATAATCCAGCCCCATGAACCCGCTGCTCTCGCGCCTCCAGCCCTACCCCTTCGAGCGGCTGCGTGCCCTCGTCAAGGATGTCCGCCCGAACCCGGACCTCAACCCGATCAGCCTCGGCATCGGCGAGCCCAAGCACCCGACGCCCGAGTTCCTGAAGCTCGCGCTGACCTCGTCGCTCGACGGGCTGGCCGCGTACCCGGCGACCGCCGGCCTGCCCGCGCTGCGCAAGTCGTGTGCGGGCTGGGTGCAGCGGCGCTACGGCGTGGCGCTGGACGCCGACACGCAGATCCTGCCGGTCAACGGCTCGCGCGAGGCGCTGTTCTCGCTGGCGCAGACCGTCATCGACCCGACCCGCGACGCGGCAACCGGCGGCCCGGTCGTCGTCTGCCCGAATCCGTTCTATCAGATCTACGAAGGCGCGGCCTACCTCTCCGGCGCCACCCCCGTCTTCGCCAACAGCAACCCGGCGCGCAACTTCGCCGCCGACTGGTCGCAGATCGACGACGCCACCTGGGCCCGCACGCAGCTCCTGTTCGTCTGCTCGCCGGGCAACCCGACCGGGGCCGTGGTGCCGCTCGACGAATGGGCCGAGCTGTTCGCGCTGTCGGACCGGCACGGCTTCGTGATCGCCTCGGACGAGTGCTACTCCGAGATCTACTTCCGCGACGAGCCGCCGATCGGCGCGTTACAGGCGGCGAAGCAGCTCGGCCGCAGCGTCGATCGCCTCGTCGTGCTGACCAGCCTGTCCAAGCGGTCGAACGTGCCGGGCCTGCGCTCGGGCTTCGTCGCCGGGGACGCGCAGCTCCTGAAGCAGTTCCTGCTCTACCGCACCTACCACGGCAGCGCGATGAGCACCACCGTGCAGCAGGCCAGCATCACCGCCTGGGACGACGAGGCCCATGTCGTCGAGAACCGCGACCTCTACCGCCGCAAGTTCGCGCAGGTCACGCCCGTGCTGGCCGACGTGATGGACGTGGCGCTGCCGGACGCGAGCTTCTACCTGTGGGCCAAGGTGCCCGAGACCGTCTTCGGCGGCAGCGACACGGCATTCACGCGTGAACTGCTGGCTCAATACAATGTCGCGGTGCTGCCCGGCAGCTACCTGGCCCGCGAGGCGCACGGCGTCAACCCTGGCGCTGGCCGCATCCGCATGGCGCTGGTGGCCGGGGTCGAGGAATGCCTCGAAGCCGCGCACCGCATCGCCGCGTTCGTGCGCGCCAACGCTGGCACCTGAACCGCCACCCTGCCCCCTTGTTTCCGCTCCAGCTTCTCAGAGAAAGCCCCCCATGTCCGATTCCAGCCAACTGCAAACCGTCATCGAAGCCGCCTGGGAAGACCGTGCGAACCTGTCCGTCAGCGCCGCCCCGGCCGAGGTGCGCGAGGCCGTCGCCCACGCCATCGCCGGACTCGACGCCGGCCGCCTGCGTGTGGCGTCGCGTGAAGGCGTCGGCCAGTGGACCGTCCACCAGTGGCTGAAGAAGGCGGTGCTGCTGAGCTTCCGCCTGAACGACAACGTGCCGATGGGCGGCACGGGCGAAGGTGCGCTGACCTTCTTCGACAAGGTGCCGACCAAGTTCGGCGGCCTGTCCGAAGCCGAACTGCGCGCCACCGGCGTGCGCGTCGTGCCGCCGGCCGTTGCCCGCCGTGGCAGCTTCGTGGCGCCGGGCGCGATCCTGATGCCCTCCTACGTGAACATCGGCGCCTACGTGGACAGCGGCACCATGGTCGACACCTGGGCCACCGTCGGCTCCTGCGCCCAGATCGGCCGAAACGTCCACCTCTCGGGCGGCGTCGGCATCGGCGGCGTGCTGGAGCCGCTGCAGGCCAACCCGACCATCATCGAGGACAACTGCTTCATCGGTGCCCGATCCGAAGTGGTCGAGGGCGTGATCGTCGAGGAACACTCGGTGCTGGGCATGGGCGTCTACCTGGGCCAGAGCACACCGATCTTCGACCGCGCCACCGGCGAGATCAGCTACGGCCGCGTGCCCTCGGGCTCGGTCGTCGTCAGCGGCAACCTGCCGAAGAAGGCCGCCAACGGCGCGGACTACAGCCTGTACGCCGCCATCATCGTCAAGCGCGTCGATGCGCAGACGCGCTCCAAGACCAGCATCAACGACCTGCTGCGCGACTGATCTGCACTGATCTGGACCGGAGCCACGCGATGAGCAGCAAGAACATGGAACGCATCCTGCGCCTGATGGCCGAAAAGCGGGCATCGGACGTCTTCCTGTCGGCCAACATGCCGGTGCTCATCAAGATCCACGGCCAGATCCTGCAGCTCACGCAGGAGCCGCTGGCCCCCAACCAGCCGCGCATGCTGCTGGGCGAGGTCATCACGGCCGCGCAGATGGAGGAGCTGCAGGAGACCGGCGAGCTGAACATGGGCGTCCACCTCAGTGGGGTGGGCACCTTCCGGCTCTCGGGCTTCAAGCAGCGCGACACCATCGCCGCGGTCTTCCGCTTCATGCCGACCGAGATCCCGGCGCTGGACTCGCTCAACCTGCCGGAGATGCTCAACACGCTGTGCCTGGCCAAGCGCGGCCTGATCCTGATGGTGGGCGCCACCGGCACCGGCAAGAGCACCACGCTGGCCTCGATGATCCAGAACCGCAACAAGCAGGTCGCGGGCCACATCCTGACCATCGAGGATCCGATCGAGTTCCTGTTCACCAACTACAAGTCGGTGGTGAACCAGCGCGAGGTCGGCCGCGATGTGCAGTCCCTCCAGATCGGCCTGAAGAACGCGATGCGGCAGGCACCGGACTGCATCTTCATCGGCGAGATCCGCGACCGCGAGACGATGAGCGCGGCGCTGTCGTATGCACTGTCGGGCCACCTCGTGCTCTCGACGATGCACGCCAACAACAGCCACCATGCGCTCAGCCGCATCCTGTCGTTCTACAGCCCCGAGTCCCGGCCGGCCCTGCTGTCGGACCTGGCCGCAGGGCTCAGGGCCGTCGTCTCGCAGCGGCTGCTGCGCTCGACCCAGGGCGGGCGGGTGCCGGCGGTGGAGGTGCTGCTGAACACGCAGTTCGTCGCCGAGCTGATCGAGCAGGGCAACTTCTCGGGCATCCGGGAAGCGATGGACCGGCTGATGGCCGAGGGCTCGCAGACCTTCGAGCAGGACATCGCCCGCCTCGTCACCGAGAACCTCGTCACCCGTGACGAAGGCATCCTGCACGCCGACTCGCCCACCAACCTGCTCTGGCGCCTGCAGAACGACATGGCCAGTGGCAAGCGCCAGCAGGAGGAAGAACAGGAAGCGGCGCCGGGACCGTCGTTCACCGAGATCACGCTGGATGTCGTGCCCGGCCAGTCCCACCAGGGCCGAGGCAGTTTCACGCCGTCGGCCGCACCGATGCCCACCGGCACCACCCCGCCGCCGCCGCCCAGCACCGCCGCGGTCAAGCCCCTGCCCTTCCTGTCCAAGAAGCGTTGACCCCGACGCGCGGCCCCCCCTGAACCGCCGCCTGTGCGGCCGTCCCCGACATGCACCTGCCCACCCTCGCCCTGGTCGAGCAACTCCTGGCCCGACCCTCCCTCACCCCGGACGATGCTGGCTGCCAGGCCCTGATCGCCGACCGCCTGCGTCCGCTCGGCTTCGAGTGTGTCGAGCTGCCGTTCGGACCGGACGACTTCCGCGTCAGCAACCTGTGGGCGATCCGCCGTGGCGCCACGGACGGTCCGACCCTGGTGCTGGCCGGCCACACCGACGTGGTGCCCACTGGCCCGATCGACCAGTGGACCTCCGACCCCTTCGTGCCCACGCACCGTGGCGGCCGCCTCTACGGCCGCGGCAGCGCCGACATGAAAACGTCGCTGGCCGCGATGGTGGTGGCGGCGGAGGAATTCGTCGCCGCACACCCGGACCACCGCGGCGCCCTGGCGTTCTTGCTCACCAGCGACGAGGAAGGCCCGGCGCACAGCGGCACCGTCAAGGTCTGCGACTGGCTGGTCGCACGCGGCGAGCGGCTGGACGCCTGCATCGTCGGCGAACCCACCAGCGTGCGCAGCGTGGGCGACATGGTGAAGAACGGGCGGCGCGGCTCGATGTCCGGGCGGCTGACGGTGCGCGGCGTGCAGGGCCACATCGCCTATCCGCAGCTCGCGAAGAACCCGATCCACCTGGCCGCACCGGCACTGGCCGAGCTGTGCGGCATCGAGTGGGACCGTGGCAACGACCACTTCCCGCCGACGAGCTGGCAGATGTCCAACGTCCACGCCGGCACGGGGGCGACCAATGTCATCCCCGGCGCGATGGTGGTGGACTTCAACTTCCGCTTCTCGACCGAATCGACGCCGGAAGGCTTGCAGCAGCGGGTCCACGCCGTGCTGGACCGCCGTGGTCTGGATTACACGATCGACTGGAGCCTGAGCGGGCGGCCCTTCCTGACGCGGCCGGGGCCACTGGTCGATGCGCTGGCCGGCGCCATCCGCAGCGTCACCGGGCTGGAGACCGAACTCTCCACCACCGGCGGCACCTCCGACGGCCGTTTCATCGCCCGGATCTGCCCGCAGGTGGTCGAGTTCGGCCCGGTCAACGCCACGATCCACCAGATCGACGAACACTGCGAGCTGGCCGCCCTCGGGCCGCTCAAGGACATCTACCGCCGCACGCTGGAGACGATGCTCACATGACCCTCGACACCCACACCAGCGCGCCGGACACGGTCTTCGCCCTCATCGAGTCGATGGCGGAGCGGCTGACGCAGGGCGGCGTCGGCTTCGGCCACGGCACGGCCAACGCCTTCGACGAAGCCGCGTGGCTGACGCTGTGGCGACTCGGCCTGCCGCTGGACGCGCTCGACCCCCACGCTGCCGACCCTGTCTCGCCCGCGCAACAGGCCGAGGTCGTCGCCCTGATCGACACCCGCATCGCCACGCGCAAGCCCGCCGCCTACCTGACCCGCGAGGCATGGCTGCAGGGGGTGCCGTTCTACGTGGACGAGCGGGCCATCGTGCCGCGCTCGTTCATCGCCGAGCTGCTGGCCGATCCCGAGCTGGGCGAGGCGCTGGACAGCTGGCTGCCCGAGGACACCGAGCGCGTGCTGGACCTGTGTACCGGCAACGGCAGTCTGGCCGTGCTGGCGGCGATGGCGTATCCGCAGGTGCGCGTGGACGCGGCGGACCTGTCGCCCGATGCGCTGGCGGTGGCGCGCATCAACGTCGAGCGCCACGGTCTGGGCGAACGGATCACGCTGCTGGAAAGCGACGGGCTGGCGGCGCTGGACGGTCCCTACGGACTGATCCTGTGCAACCCGCCGTACGTGAATGCGGCGTCCATGGCCGCGCTGCCAGCCGAGTACCTGGCCGAACCGGCACTGGCGCTCGCGGGAGGGACAGACGGGATGGACTTCGTGCGCCACCTGCTGCGGGACGCGCCTGCGCAGATGTGCGCCCACGCGGTGCTGGTGCTGGAAATCGGCAACGAGCGGCCGTACTTCGAGGCGGCATTCCCCACGCTGGAAACCGTGTGGCTGGAGACAAGCGCGGGGGAGGATCAGGTGCTGCTGGTCACGCGCGAGGCGTTGCTGGCGTGGCAGCAGAGTCCAGCGCGACACCAGTCAATTCCCGTAGAGTCTTCGCCAGCCTTGTCCACACCCGGAGCCACCCGATGACCGACCCCACCGCCTACACCCCGCCCCCGATCTGGACCTGGAACCAGGCCAACGGCGGCCAGTTCGCCAACATCAACCGCCCCATCGCCGGCCCGACGCACGAGAAGGTGCTGCCCGTCGGCCGCCACCCGCTGCAGCTCTACTCGCTGGCGACACCCAACGGCGTGAAGGTCACGGTGATGCTGGAAGAGCTGCTCGCCCTCGGCCACACCGGCGCCGAGTACGACGCCTGGCTGATCAAGATCGGCGATGGCGACCAGTTCGGCAGCGGCTTCGTCGAGGTCAACCCGAACTCCAAGATCCCCGCGCTGATGGACCGCAGCGGCGCCACGCCGATCCGCGTGTTCGAGTCCGGTGCGATCCTGATGTACCTGGCAGAGAAGTTCGGCAACGCCTTCCTGCCCACCGAGCCAGCCCAGCGCGCCGAGTGCCTGTCGTGGCTGTTCTGGCAGATGGGCAGCGCGCCGTTCCTCGGCGGTGGCTTCGGACACTTCTACGCCTACGCACCGTTCAAGATCGAGTACGCGATCAACCGCTACGCGATGGAGGTCAAGCGCCAGCTCGACGTGCTCGACCGCCGGCTGGCCGAGGTGCCCTACATCGCGGGTGAGGACTACACCATCGCGGACATGGCGATCTGGCCGTGGTACGGCGCGCTGGCCAAGGGGCTGCAGTACAACGCGGGCGAGTTCCTGCAGGTGCAGGACTACCAGCACATCCAGCGGTGGACCGACCAGATCGCCGCCCGCCCGGCGGTGCAGCGCGGGCGCAAGGTCAACCGTGTCATGGGCGATCCGGCCAGCCAGTTGCACGAGCGGCACGAGGCCAGCGACTTCGAGACGAAGACACAGGACAAGCTCGGCGGCACCTGAGGCACAGGCAAACCCGCTGCGGCGATGCACCCTGCTGGTGCTAGATTGCGCGCATGAACCGTCCCGAACGTGCCAGGAAAGCGCCTCGGCGAACCGCCGAGCGCATCCTTGACCACTGCCTCGCGCTGTTCAACCGCTATGGCGAGCCCAACGTCTCGACCAACGCGATCTCGGCCGACCTCAACATCAGCCCGGGCAACCTGTACTACCACTACCCGGCCAAGGAGGCGCTGGTCAACGCGCTGGTCAGCCGCTACGAGGTGGCGCTGGCCGAGGCGCTGGTGGCCGCCGGTCCAGCCGACGACGCGGAAGGGGCGTGGAACCTGGTGCCCGGCCTGTTGCGGCTGGCGTGGGACTACCGCTTCATCTTCCGCGACCTGAACGACCTGCTGACGCGCAACCGCCAATTGGAGACGCGCTGCCAGGCGGCACTGGCAGTGCAGCAGGCGGCGGTGCGGGAGCGGGTGGTGAGGCTGTGCGTGATCGACGGGGCACCACTGTCGGAGGAGGACGCCCGTGCGCTGTCGGTGTCGATCGTCGTGCTGCTGACCTACTGGCTCAGCTACGAATACGTGCGCGATCCGCGCCACGCACTGGAGCCGGACAACGCCGACGCGGCGGTGCGGCATGGGACGCGGCAGGTGATGGCGCTGCTGTGGCCGTACCTGAGCGCGGAGCGACGGCGGCAGTTGCGGCCGGGATCAGGGCCGGGGATCACGCCTCCCAGTCCACCAGCCTGAGATCGGGGACGCGGGCGAACTCGCGGGTGTTGTGGGTGACGAGGGTCAGGTCGTTGGCCAGGGCGATGGCGGCGATCTGGAGATCGTAGGGGCCGATCATCTGGCCCTGTCGGCTCAGCTCGCCAGCCACGACCGTGCAAAGCACCTTGTCCTCACGCGGAACGCTTTCGAAGCGTTCCAGCAGCACGGAATGCCGACCGCGCATGAACGCAATGACGACATTGGTGTCGAGCAGGTACTTCATTCATCGAATCCGCGGCGAACCTCGTACTCCCCTTGTGGTTCGCGATCGGGCATGTCTGGAATGGAGCCGGCGAACCGGGCAATGCCGCGGTCTTTCGGCAAACCCGCGAGGCGGGTGGGTGCGGGATTCACCGCGTCATCAATGGCAATGAAAATCACCTCAGTGCGCCGATGCCGGAACTCGGGTGGCACCGTCAACACGATCTCGTCCTGCGGGTCTTCAATGATCTGGCTCATCGTGAACATGGCATTTCTCCCGAACTTCCGAAGCGGCTGGCCGCAGTGTGCCCCAAGGGCTTCCCTCAAGCCTTCAGAAACTCCATCTTCCCCCCCAACCACCGGCTGATGTGCAGCCGTGCCGCGTCCGGGTGTGCGTCGAGCAGGCCCGGCGCCGCCGCCTTGGCCCGCTCCAGCAACACGCCGTCCTGCCCCAGATCGGCGAACTTCAGCAGCGCATCGCCAGACTGCTTCGCCCCCATGAACTCGCCCGGCCCGCGGATCTCCAGGTCGCGCCGGGCGATCTCGAAGCCGTCCGTCGTCTCGGCCATCGCCTTCAATCGCTCGCGGCCAGTCTGCGACAAGGGCGAGGTGTAGATCAGCACGCAGACACTCGCCACCGCGCCACGCCCCACCCGCCCGCGCAACTGGTGCAACTGCGCCAGCCCGAACCGCTCGGCGTGCTCGATCACCATCACGCTGGCGTTCGGCACATCCACGCCGACCTCGATCACCGTCGTCGCCACCAGCACGCTCATCCGCCCCGCCGTGAACTCGGCCATCACCGCCGCCTTGTCCGCCGACGACATCCGCCCGTGCAACAGACCGACCGCCACGCCGTCGAAGATCGCCGAGAGCTGCGCGTGCGTCTCGGTGGCGTTCTGCAGGTCGAGCGCCTCGGACTCCTCGATCAGCGGCACGACCCAGTACACCTGACGCCCCTGGCCCACCGCGTCGCGCACGCGGGCGATCACGTCGTCGCGGCGGCCGTCGGCGAAGACGCGGGTGACGATGGGCGTGCGGCCCGGGGGCAGCTCGTCGATGGTGCTCACGTCGAGGTCGGCGAAGTAGGTCATCGCCAGCGTGCGCGGGATCGGCGTCGCGCTCATCATCAGCAAGTGCGGCTCCAGCTTCTGCTCGGCCAGCTTGTGGCGCAGCTCCAGCCGCTGCGCGACGCCGAAGCGGTGCTGCTCGTCGATCACTGCCAGCCCGAGTTTCGCGAAATGCACGTCGCCCTGGATCACCGCGTGCGTGCCGACGATCAGCTTGGCATCGCCGGACGCGATGCGCTCGACCATCGCCGTGCGCGCCTTGCCCTTGCGGCTGCCGGTGAGCCACGCCACGCCGATGCCCAGCGGCTCCAGCCACTGCAGCAGCTTGCGGAAGTGCTGCTCGGCGAGGATTTCGGTCGGCGCCATCAGCGCGCACTGCCAGCCCGCATCGATCGCCACCGCCGCCGCCAGCGCCGCCACCACCGTCTTGCCGGAGCCGACATCGCCTTGCAGCAAGCGGTGCATCGGCTGCGGACGGCGCAGGTCGGCGGCGATCTCGTTGGAGACGCGGTGTTGTGCCCCAGTGAGCGTGAAGGGCAGCGCGGCGAGCAACTGTTCGTGCAGACCGCCCGGCTTGGCCTTGAGCGTCGGCGCACGCAGGCGGGCGCGTTCACGCTGCGCGGTGAGCTGCGAGAGCTGCTGGGCGAGCAGTTCCTCGAACTTGATGCGCTGCCAGGCGGGATGGGTGCGCTCTTCCAGTGCGGCGAGGCTGGCGGCGGACGCCGGGTGGTGCAGGAAGTTCAGCGCCTCCCGCAGACCCGG
>JAAFKB010000034.1 GCA_013299055.1 Sphaerotilus sp. | reverse complement strand
TCTCGCGGATCAGCTCGGCCGCCAGGAACTTGTCGCTGCGGTCGGTCAGCGCGTCCGCGTCGTAGTACCAGGGCTGCTCGGGCAGGTAGGGGCGGATGATGTCCAGCAGGCGCTGGGTGTCGTCCTTGCGGGTGGCGGTCAGGGGCACGAACTCGGCGAAGGCGTGCCTGGTCTGCATCTGCTGCAGCCAAGGGAGCAGGTCCGAGCGGCGCTGAATCAGGTCGAGCTTGTTGGCGATCAGGAAGGTCGGCTTGCCCGGCGGGATCAGCGACAGCACCTTGGCGTCGGCCGGGTTGAAGCGCCCGGCGTCCACCACGAACAGCACCACATCCACATCCCCCAGCACCGACTGCACCGTCTTGTTCAGGTTGCGGTTCAGGGCCGAGGTGCCACGGCTGGTGTGGGTGGTCTGGAAGCCGGGGGTGTCCACGAAGACGTACTGCGTGTCGGCCTGGGTCGAGATGCCGGTGATGCGGTGGCGGGTGGTCTGCGCCTTGCGCGAGGTGATGCTGACCTTCTGGCCGATCAGCGTGTTCAGCAGCGTGGACTTGCCCACGTTCGGGCGGCCGACGATGGCGATCAGGCCGCAGCGGCGGTCGCCGTCGTTGGAGCCGACGGCAGCCTTGAGCATGGCGTCGAGGTCCGGCGCGTCGTAGGCGAGTGCGTCGGCGTCTTCCCCGAGGTCGTCCTCCTCTTCGTCGTCGCCGTCCACGATGGGCTGGCCGTCGTCGTCGAGTTCGACCAGCGCGTCGTTCAGACCGTCCTCGTCGGCAAATTCGTCGACCGGATCGAGCAGGTCGTCGGGCAGGGTGGCCGCGTGGGGCTTGGAGGGTGTGGTCATTCTGGGGTGGTGCACAGTTGTTCGAGGACCAGGCGTGCGGCTTCCTGTTCGGCGGCGCGGCGCGAGCGGCCTTCGCCACGGGCCTGCACGCTGGAGCCGGCAAGGCTGCACACGACCACGAAGGTCTGGTCGTGCGCACGGCCACGGGTGGCCTCGATGCGGTACTCGGGGACGCTCTGGCGGCGTGCCTGCAGCCATTCCTGGAGCTGGGTCTTGGCGTCCTTGCCCCAGGACTGGGTGGCGGTCTCGGAGATCAGCGGTTCGAACAGGCGGCGCACCAGGGCCTCTGCCGCCTCGAAGCCGGCATCGCGGTAGACCGCCCCGATGAGGGCTTCGAGCGTGTCGGCCAGGATCGACGGCCGCTGCGCCCCCCCTCCGCGCGCCTCGCCGTCCGACAGGCGCAGCACCGCCTGCAGGTCCAGCGACAGCGCGATGCGGTGCAGCATGTCCTGGCGCACCAGGTGGGCACGGATGCGGGTCAGGTCGCCTTCCGGGGAGTCGTCGTACTGGTCGTACAGCAGGTCGGAGACGGCCATGTTCAGCACCGAATCCCCGAGGAATTCGAGCCGTTCGTAGTGGTCGGCACCAAAGCTGCGGTGGGTGACGGCGCGCAGCAGCAGGTCGCGCTGGCGGAACGTGTGGCCCAGGCGCAGGCAGAGGGCTTCAAGGGCAGGGGACAGGAGCGACGGATTCAACGCAGGGCTTTCGGCAACGCGGGGCACGCGGGCAATGTCGCCTCATTGCGACTGGCCGCGGTACTTGATGAGCAGGGAGACGGGACCGAAGAGTTCGATTTCCTTGTCGTAGGCAAAGGCCACGACGATGCGGTCATTGTCCTTGGTCACGTCCAGATCCTTGCCGGAAATCGACTGGATGGCGTATTCGACCCCCTTGGCGCGCTCGAAAGCGGCGCGGATCTCGGGCACGGTGCTGCCGCCTTCCACCGCGATCTTGCTCACCACCCGCTTGATGGTGGCGAATTCGTTGACCGTCGGCAGCACGCGCATCGTGACCAGGGCGGCCATCGAGAGCAGCACGGCCCAGAACACCAGGCCCAGCAGCGTGACGCCACGCTGCCGGGCTGGCCAGCAGGCGGCGCGGGTCGGACGGGGATGAACGGTCATCACGGAACTCCTCGACGGGGGAGACAGGTAGTCAATGGAACGGGCCGATGCGCTGCAGGCTGCCGAAGTTCATCCACACGAAGAAGGCCCGGCCGACGATGTTCTCGTCCGGCACGAAGCCCCAGAAGCGCGAATCCTCGGAGTTGTCGCGGTTGTCGCCCATCACGAAGTAGTGTCCCGCAGGAACCTTGCAGGTGACACCCTCGGCGGTGTAACTGCAGTTTTCATGGCCGGGAAACTGTCGGGCGCGCATGCCGTAGCTCGACGGCTGCTGCGGATCGACCAGCAGGCGGTGCGTCACGCCGTCGCCCACGTCCTCGCGGAACTGGCGCGAGTAGGTGCGGCGGTCCTCGTCGTAGTAGTCGTCGAGCTGCTGCAGCGGGGCGAGCTTGCCGTTGAGATAGAGCTTCTGGTTGAGGTAGGCCACCTCGTCACCGGGGATGGCCACGACCCGCTTGATGAAGTCGATGCCCGGATCGACCGGGTAGCGGAACACCATCACGTCGCCGCGCTTCGGATCGTTCAGCGGCACGACCTTCTTGTTGACCACCGGGATGCGCACGCCGTAGTGGAACTTGTTCACCAGGATCAGGTCGCCGATCTCCAGCGTCGGGATCATCGAGCCGGACGGGATCTTGAACGGCTCGAACAGGAACGAGCGCAGCAGGAACACCATCAGGATCACCGGGAACAGGCCGGCGGTCCAGTCGAGCCACCAGGGCTGGGCGAGCAGGCGCTGGCGGGCCGGCTCGATGTCGGTGTCCACCTTGTCGATGCCCAGGCGGGCGAGTTCGGCCCGGCGCGCGCCGTCCTGCTGGGTCAGCTGCTCGGCAGCGGCCAGGCGGCGGGGCAGGAACACGAACCGCTCGGCCAGCCAGTACGCGGCGGTGACGACGGTCAGGATGAACAGCAGCAGCGAGAAGTTGCCGCTCCAGTTGCCCAGGTACCAGCCCGTGCCAAAGAAGGCGAGGCAGGCGTAGAGGATGCCGGTGAGGAGGCCCATCGTTCGTCCGGTTGGGTGGAGTGGAGTGGAGTGGAGAAAAAGCGGGGGATGAGGCGCCCGGGCCGCTCAGTCGTCGACCTGCAGGATGGCCAGGAAGGCTTCCTGCGGCACCTCGACCGAGCCGATCTGCTTCATGCGCTTCTTGCCGGCCTTCTGCTTCTCCAGCAGCTTGCGCTTGCGGCTGATGTCGCCGCCGTAGCATTTTGCCAGCACGTTCTTGCGCAATGCCTTGACATCCTCGCGGGCGATGATGTTCGCGCCGATCGACGCCTGGATGGCCACGTCGTACATCTGGCGCGGGATCAGCGTGCGCATCTTGGCCACCACGGCGCGGCCGCGGTACTGGCTCTGGGCGCGGTGGACGATCATGGCCAGCGGGTCCACGCGGTCGCCGTTGATCAGGATGTCGACCTTGACCACGTCGGCGGCGCGGTATTCCTTGAACTCGTAGTCCATCGAGGCGTAGCCCCGCGACACGGACTTGAGCTTGTCGAAGAAGTCCAGCACGATCTCGGCCAGCGGCAGCTCGTAGGTGAGCATGACCTGCTTGCCGTGGTAGGCCATGTTGAGCTGCACGCCACGCTTCTGGTTGGCCAGCGTCATCACCGGGCCGACGTAGTCCTGCGGCATGTACAGATGCACCGTGACGATCGGCTCGCGGATCTCGGCCATGCGGCCCACGTCGGGCATCTTGCTGGGATTCTCGACCTCCAGCACCGTGCCGTCGTTCAGCTCGACCTCGTAGACCACGCTGGGCGCAGTCGTGACCAGGTCCTGGTCGAACTCGCGCTCCAGCCGCTCCTGCACGATCTCCATGTGCAGCAGGCCCAGGAAGCCGCAGCGGAAGCCGAAGCCCAGCGCCTGCGAGACTTCCGGTTCGTAGCGCAGCGAGCTGTCGTTGAGCTTGAGCTTTTCCAGCGCATCGCGCAGCTGCTCGTACTCGCTCGACTCGGACGGGTAGAGGCCGGCGAAGACCTGCGGCTGGATTTCCTTGAAGCCGGGCAGGGCCTGCGTGGCGGGGCCGGCGTTGTTGGGCAGCTTCTTGTCCAGCGTCACCGTGTCGCCGACCTTGGCCGAGGCCAGCTCCTTGATGCCGCAGATCAGGAATCCCACCTCGCCGGCGCGCAGGCGCTCGCGGCTCTCGCTCTTGGGGGTGAAGACGCCCAGGTGGTCGATCGGGTAGACCGTGTTGGTGGCCATCAGGCGGATGCGCTCGTGCTTGTGCAGCGCGCCATCGACCATGCGCACCAGCATCACCACGCCGACGTAGTTGTCGAACCAGGCGTCGATGATCATGGCGCGCGGCGGGCCGTCCGGGTCGCCCTGGGGCGGGGGCATGCGGGCGATGACGGCTTCCAGGATCTCGTCGATGCCCATGCCGGTCTTGGCCGAGCAGGGGATGGCGTCGTCGGCGTCGATGCCGATCACGTCCTCGATCTCGGCCTTGGCGTTGTCGGGGTCGGCGCTCGCCAGGTCCATCTTGTTGAGCACCGGCACCACCAGCACGCCCAGTTCGAGCGCGGTGTAGCAGTTGGCCACCGTCTGCGCCTCCACGCCCTGGCTGGCGTCGACCACCAGCAGCGCACCTTCGCAGGCCGACAGCGAGCGGCTGACCTCATACGAGAAGTCGACGTGTCCGGGGGTGTCGATCAGGTTGAGGTGGTAGACCTCGCCGTTCTGTGCCTTGTACTGCAGGGCGGCGGTCTGGGCCTTGATCGTGATGCCACGCTCGCGCTCGATGTCCATCGAGTCGAGCACCTGCGCTTCCATCTCGCGGTCGCTCAGGCCCCCGCAACGCTGGATGAGGCGGTCGGCCAGCGTGCTCTTGCCGTGGTCGATGTGGGCGATGATGGAAAAATTTCGGATGTGGTCCATGGGGCGGGGTCAGGTGCGCGGGGTGCCTGCGCGGTCGGCGGCAAAAAAAAGGCACGTCCTGCGTTGACGCGCCTTCCAGCAGGGTGCTAGGCAACGACCTGTCTGGCGAGCGGGCGATTGTAGCGGGATCGGCCGCCCGCGCGGGCGGCCGATCCGCACTCAGCGGCTGGGGCGGATCACCACGTACTGCGCCGCGTCGCCGCGGCGTACCAGCAGGCTGACGGGGCGGCTGCGGTCGAGCTTGCCCACCAGGGCCTCGAACTGGCGGGCGTCGGAGACTTCGCTGTTGCCCACGGCCAGCACCAGATCGCCCTCCTGCAGCCCCGCCCGCGCCGCAGGGCCTTCCGCCGTGGCGATCAGCACGCCGCCCTTGAGCTTGAGTTCCTTGCGCTGCTCGGCGCTGAGGTCGGTGACGGCCAGGCCCAGTGCGGCGACCTGGGTGCTCGCGGGCGGGGCCTTGGGCTCGGCCTTGCCGCGCTGGGCGCTGGCGCGGGCTTCGGGTTCCAGCTCGGCCACGGTGACGCCCAAGTCCCGCACGGCCCCGCGGCGCAGCACCTGCAGCGTGCTCTTGCTGCCCGGCGCGGTGTTGCCGACCAGGCGCGGCAGGTCGCTGAACTTCTCCACCGGCTTGCCGTCGAAGCGCGTCACGATGTCGCCGGCCTCCAGCCCCGCCTTCTCGGCAGGACCGCCCGGCTCGACCGAGCGGATCAGCGCCCCCGTCGCCTTGGGCAGCCCGAGCGACTCGGCCACGTCCTTGGTCACTTCGCCGATCTGCACGCCGATGCGCCCACGCACCACCCGCCCGTTGCGCTTGAGCTGGTCGGCCACGCGGGTCGCCTCGTCGATGGGGATGGCGAACGAGATGCCCATGTAGCCGCCCGAGCGGCTGTAGATCTGCGAGTTGATGCCCACCACCTCGCCACGCAGGTTGATCAGCGGGCCGCCCGAGTTGCCGGGGTTGATGGCGACATCCGTCTGGATGAAGGGCAGGATCTCGCCGGTGTCGCGCGCCTTGGCGCTGACGATGCCGGCGGTGACGGTGTTGTCGAGGTCGAAGGGCGAGCCGATGGCGATCACCCATTCGCCCACCCGCAGCCGGTCCACGTTGCCGAAGCGCACGCTGGGCAGACCGCTGGCCTCGATCTTGAGCACGGCCACGTCGGTGCGCTTGTCGGCGCCGACCACCTTGGCCTTGAACTCACGCTTGTCGGTCAGCCGCACGATCACCTCGTCGGCGCCTTCGACGACGTGGGCATTGGTCATCACCAGCCCGTCGCCGGAGACGATGAAGCCGGAGCCGACGCCGCGCGGCGTGCTGTCGCTGCCCTCGCCTTCCTCGGGCTGGGGCTGGGGCTGACCACGGCGCGGATCCTGCTGGCGCGGAATCGGGATGCCGAAGAAGCGGCGGAAGAACTCCTGCATCTCGGCGTCCGGTCCGCCTTCCTGGCCACGGGCGCTGAGGGGCGCCTTGGTGGCGGTGCGGATGTTGACGACGGCGGGGCCGACCTGCTCGACCAGGTCGGCGAAGTCGGGCAGGCCACGGACCATCGGCGAGCCAGCGGTGGCGGGCGTGGCGACCTGTGCAGCGGCGGGTGCAGCCGACTGCGCGGTGGCGTCGCGGTGGCTCACCAGGGTGGTGGTCAGGCCGACGGCGCCGAGCAGCGCGGCCGCGGCGAACAACCCGCGGCGCGAAGCGGTGCGTACAGAGGAAGAGGACTCGGGCATGGTGGGTTCCAGTGTTCCTGTGCAGTCGAGATGGGGCAGAGATCGGGCTGCAGTGCACCGATCTCAAGGCTTGCGGCGTTCCAGGCTGTCGACGAATTGTTGCAGTGCCTCCACCGGCACGGCACCGACGGCGGTGATCCACCACTCGCCATGCCGCCGGCTCAGTGCGCTGGTGCTGCCCAGTGTGGCAGGCGTCTCGCGTTTGTGCTGGGCGGCGACAAACGGCTCGATGAAGACGGAGACGTGGGTCAGCCCGTCGCTGTAGACGGCCTGCAGCAGCGTGGTGCCATGGGCGTGAACGGGAGTGTCGCTGGCTGCATTGGCGGGGGGCGTGGCGGTGGCCATGGCCGTCTTGGTCACCCACGGACCCATCGGACGGCGGACCACCTGGCGTGTCTCGAAACCGGGCACCGGCGCGCGCAGGCTCCAGCCCTCGCTGTCGAGCGTGGTGGCGGTGTAGACCGGACGGCTGACCTTGTAGCCGTCCAGGCGGTGCATGTCCTGCAGCAGCGGCTGTGGCGAGAGCTTGACTTGCAGCTGCAGCTCTGAAAACGACGCCGATTCCAGCACCTCACCCCGCTCGCCCAGCAGGTCCGAGCGCAGCAGCAGCCCCGTGCGCCGCTCCAGCCAGAGCCGCCGCGCGTAGCGCAGGGCGTCACGCGGCTTGAACACCACGACCTGCGCCATGTGGCCGGCCACCCGCTCGTCGCTGCCGGCGAGCAGCTCGTACTGGTCGAGCGAGGCGCTGTCGCCTGGCTGTGGCGGGGCGGGAAAGCGGCCGACGAGTTCGCGCTGCTCGATCAGGGCGGTGCGCGTGCCGGGCCAGAAGACGTGGACGGTGTCGTTGTGGCGGTAGACCTGGCGCATCCGGCCGTCGAGGGCCTCGATGCGCTCGATCTGGTCACGGCCATCGCAGTAGTGGGTGATGCGCGCGCTGGTCATGTGGCCGCCGTGGCTGACCACATAGGTGCCCACGAAGCTGCGGCGCAGGGCGGCGTCCTGGATGCGCTTGACGATGGCGTGGATGTCTGGGGCCGGCGGTGGAGCGGCCGCGACCAGCGCAGCGGGGCCGGCCAGCGCACCCGCCAGGGCGACCGTGGCTGTCCAGCGCAGGCGCTGCCGGGCGGGGGTGGCTGCGCTCATCGCGAAGGCTGGGGCTCGTAGGCGGCGCTGCGCAGGAAACCGGGCGCGGGGCCGAGGGCCGGGGTGCCGGGGAACTGCTGGTGCGCATCGAGGTAGCGCACCAGCTCGGTGTCTGCGGGCGAGAGGCGCGGATCGGTGGCAGCGCGCAGGGTGTCGCTGCGGGGTGCTGTGGCGGCCAGGGCGGGGCCGTCCTGCACGCTGCCGGGCCGCATCACCAGCACGGCGCCGGCCACCAGGGCCACGCCAGCGGCCATGCCCACCGGGGCGGCCCAGCGGCGCAGGTGGAAGGGCGTGCGGCGCGGGGGCAGGGCGTGCGGGGCTGCGCCGTTGGCCACGGCGGGTTCGGCAACAGGTTGCGGCGCTGCGACGGTCGGGGCGAGCACCACCGGCTCCTGCGCCAGTCGGGCGCGCACCGCCTGCAGGAAGGCCGCGTCGCCCGCGCTGCGCTGGCCGAGGTCGTCCGAGCGCAGCACGTCGCCGATCAGGTGGTAGCGGTGCCACTGGGCACGCGCGTCGGCGTCGTCGCGCCAGCGGCGGCAGACGCTGGCCACGCTGTCGGCGCCATCGCCTGCACTGGGCTCGCCGTCCATCAGCGCAGACAGCTGCGCACGCACGCGGGTCTGGTCCTCGGGCAGATCAGGGTCGGTCATCAAACACTACTCCATCCAGTCCAGGGGCTACACATCACCAGCGTTGGCCTTGCTGCGTGTCCAGCAACGGGCGCAGCCTGGCGGCAATCGCTTCACGGGCGCGGAAGATGCGCGAGCGAACCGTGCCGATCGGACACGCCATGGCCAAGGCAATCTCGTCGTACGACAGCCCCTCGACTTCACGCAGGAGAATCGCCTGGCGCAGATCCTCCGGCAGCGCGTCGATGGCGGCGTTGACCGTCTGCGCGATTTCTCGGCTGGCCATCAGCGCCTCGGGCGTCTCGTCATGGCTTAGTTCGTGTCGCGGGCGGTTAGTTTCATCGTCGTCGTCCGAAGTCGTGGCCAGTGCGCTTTCGGTCAGCACCGGATCACGTCTCATGTCCGACAAGGCCTTCTTGGCGGTGTTGACGGCGATGCGGTAGAGCCAGGTGTAGAACGCGCTCTCGCCCCGGAATTGCGGCATCGCCCGGTAGGCGCGGATGAAGGTTTCCTGCGCGAGATCGGGCACGAGGTCCACGTCGCGCACGAAACGGCCGATCAGGCGCTCGATGCGGCGCTGGTACTTGACCACCAGCATCTCGAAGGCCTGCACCTCGCCGCGCTTGACCCGCTCCACCAGCAGCTGATCGGCGTCGTCACTCATGGGCGGGCCGGGTCGCGCCGGGGCTGAAGACGGCGCAGCGCAGCGCGTGCCACTGTGCGGCGTGGGTGCGCTGGTCCAGCGGCAGCCAGGTGGTGGGGAGGCCGGGGCCGTGGTGACGCAGCAACAGCCAGTGGTGCCCGGCCAGTGGGCAGTCGAGGTGGCCGCTGCGTGCGGGCTGGGGCGGACACTGCAGCTGCCAGCGGCCGGTGTCGGGTTGCCACGACAAGGTGCCGGCGGGGGGCACGGCGCGCGTGCGCAGCAGTGGCCACGCGGGCAGCGCCAGTGCGGTGGCGGTCAAGGCCAGGGGCCAGTCGGGCAGCACGCCATGGACTAGGCCATGCCAGGCCAGCCAGCCGAGCGCACTCCCCAGCGCCAGTGCGCCGAGGCCCCGGACCGCACGGGTCCAGCGGACCTGCGGCAGCAGGGTCAGGTGCAGGGCAGGCGCGGGGTGCATCGCCGACCCGTGGGGTGGTGGTGCGCGTGGGCGTACTCAGACGCGGCGCAGGACCAGCGTGCCGTTGGTGCCGCCGAAGCCGAAGTTGTTCTTCACGGCCACGTCGATCTGCATCTCGCGTGCAGTGTTGGCGCAGTAGTCGAGATCACACGCCGGATCCTGGTTGAACAGGTTGATCGTCGGCGGGGAGATCTGGTGGTGCAGCGCGAGCGCCGTGAACACCGACTCGATGCCACCGGCGCCGCCCAGCAGGTGGCCGGTCATCGACTTGGTGGAGTTCACCACCAGCGTCTTCGCGTGGTCGCCGAAGGCCAGCTTGATGGCGTTGGTCTCGTTGGCGTCGCCCAGCGGGGTGGAGGTGCCGTGGGCGTTGACGTACTGCACTTCGTCCGGGTTCACGCCGGCGTTGCGCAGGGCCAGCTGCATCGACCGCCTGGGGCCGTCCACGTTGGGGGCGGTCATGTGGTAGGCGTCGCCGCTCATGCCGAAACCGGAGATCTCGGCGTAGATCTTCGCGCCACGCTGCTTCGCGTGCTCGTATTCCTCGACGACCATCACGCCGGCACCTTCACCGAGCACGAAGCCGTCGCGGTCCTTGTCCCAGGGACGGGACGCGGTCTTGGGGTCGTCGTTGCGGGTCGACAGGGCCTTGGCCGAGGCAAAGCCGCCCATGCCCAGCGGCGAGACGGTCGCTTCGGCGCCACCGGCCACCATGACGTCGGCGTCGCCGCACTCGATCATGCGGGCGGCCATGCCGATGCTGTGCAGGCCCGTGGTGCAGGCCGTCACGATCGCCAGGTTCGGACCCTTGAAGCCGCTGAGGATCGAGACGTGGCCCGAGATCATGTTGATGATCGACGCGGGCACGAAGAACGGCGAGATGCGACGAGGGCCGCGGGCGCGGTAGTCGTCGCTGGTGGCCTCGATCAGCGGCAGGCCACCGATGCCGGAGCCGACCATGACGCCGATGCGCTCGGCCAGCGCCTCGCTCAGCGCCTCGCCCGTGGGCAGGCCCGAGTCCTGGATCGCCTGCAGCGATGCTGCGATGCCGTAATGGATGAAGGTATCCATGTGGCGGGCTTCCTTGGCGGGGATGTAGTCCTCGATCCGGAAGCCTTTCACCTCACCCGCAAAACGCACCGACATGTTCGATGCGTCGAAACGGGTCACATGATCGATACCGGATTGTCCGGCCACGATGTTGGCCCAGGCCTCGTCCACGGTGTTGCCCACCGGGGTGACGAGGCCCAGACCGGTCACGACAATGCGGCGACGGGTCATGCGTTTACGTGCGGTTGAGCGTGCGGTTTACTTGGCGTTGGCCGTGGCGTAGTCGATCGCCGCCTTGACGGTGGTGATCTTCTCGGCCTCTTCGTCGGGAATCTCGATGCCGAATTCGTCTTCCAGCGCCATCACGAGTTCGACCGTGTCCAGCGAATCGGCACCGAGGTCAGCCACGAAGGATTTTTCAGGTTTGACGTCGTCTTCGGCCACACCGAGTTGTTCGGCGATGATTTTCTTGACGCGTGCTTCGATGTCGCTCATTTCTCTCCTCCGAGAGGGGTTGGTACAAAACAGCCTGCGATTCTAAGGGTTCCGTGCGACAAGTCACTCGGAAGCTGCCCTGGGGGTCCGCGCAGGGCGGGGGTCGGACCCTCAGGACGGTTCAGTTCAGGGTTCAGTTCATGTACATGCCGCCGTTGACGTGCAGCTCCGTGCCGGTGATGTAACCGGCGGCGGGCGACGCCAGGAAGGACACGGCTTCGGCGATGTCGTCGGGCGAGCCCAGGCGGCCCAGCGGGATCTGCGCGGTCAGCGCGGCCTTCTGGGCTTCGGGCAGCCCCTCGGTCATGTCGGTGGCGATGAAGCCGGGGGCGACGCAGTTGACCGTGATGTTGCGGCTGCCGAGTTCGCGGGCCAGCGAGCGGGTCATGCCGGCCACACCCGCCTTGGACGCGCAGTAGTTGGCCTGGCCTGGATTGCCCGAGGCGCCCACCACCGAGGTGATGTTGACGATGCGGCCGAAGCGCTGCTTCATCATCGGCTTGATCGCGGCGCGGCAGGCGCGGAAGACGGACTTGAGGTTGGTGTCGATCACCGCGTCCCAGTCGTCGTCCTTCAGGCGCATCGCCAGCGTGTCGCGGGTGATGCCGGCGTTGTTGACCAGCACATGCAGGCCGCCGTGCTGCTTGACGATGCCGTCGATGGCGGCGTCCAGTGCCGCTGTGTCGGTCACGTCGAGCGTCAGGCCCAGACCGCCGAAGGGGGCCAGCGCCGCGCCGATCGCCGCCGCGCCGCTGTCGCTGGTGGCGGTGCCGATGACCTTGAAGCCGCGCTGGGCGAGTACCAGCGCGATGGCACGGCCGATGCCGCGGCTGGCGCCGGTGACGAGGGCAACCTGTTGGGGAGCTTGGGCGGGGGCGTTCATGCGAGCAGGGCTTTGGCAGCGGCCAGCGTGGCCGGGTCGTAGAAGGGGACGGTGACGAGGTCGGCGTCGATGCGCTTGACCATGCCGGACAGGACCTTGCCCGGGCCGCACTCGATCACGTGGGTCATGCCGCTGGCCTTGAGTTCGCCCACGAGTTCGACCCAGCGCACGGCGCCGAAGGCCTGACGATAGAGCGCATCGCGGATCGCGTCCGGGTCAGTCTGCACCGCCACATCGACGTTGTTGAGCACGGGAATCAACGGCGACTTCAGGTCGATCGACACCAGCCGCTCGCGCAGGCGCTCGGCCGCGGGCCTCATCAGGCTGGAATGGAAGGGCGCGGACACCGGCAGCGGCAGCGCGCGCTTGGCGCCCATCGCCTTGAGCACGATGCAACCGTGCTCGACACCGGCCTTGCTGCCCGCGATGACGGTCTGCTTCGGATCGTTGAAGTTGACCGCCTCGACCACTTCGCCCGACTCGGCGGCTGCCTTGGCGCAGCCTTCGCGCACGGTGGCCGGGTCGAGACCGAGGATCGCGGCCATGCCACCCGTGCCGACCGGCACCGCGTCCTGCATGGCCTGCGCGCGCAGGCGCACCAGCGGCAGCGCGTCTGCCAGCGTCAGGCTGCCAGCGGCGACCAGCGCGGTGTATTCGCCCAGCGAGTGGCCGGCGACGAAGGCGGGCGTTGCACCCCCTTCGGCCAGCCAGGCGCGGTAGCTGGCGATGCCGGCGGTCAGCATCACGGGCTGGGTGTTGGTGGTCAGGTCCAGTGCTTCCTTGGGACCGTCGGCGATCAGGCGGGCGATGTCTTCGCCCAGGGCGGCACTGGCTTCTTCGAGGGTGGCACGCACGGCGGGATGGTCGCCCCAGTCCGAGAGCATGCCCACCGACTGGGAGCCTTGGCCAGGGAACACGAAGGCGAACGCGGTCATGGTGCGAGATCCGAGGAGAAAGTGGAGAGATTGGCGGGAGCGTGACTCAGTAGTCCACCAGCACCGAACCCCAGGTGAAGCCGCCGCCAACGCCTTCCAGCAACAGGGTCTGGCCGCGCTGGATGCGACCGCTGCGCACACCCGTGTCCAGCGCCAGCGGGATCGAGGCGGCCGAGGTGTTGCCGTGCTGGTCGACGGTGACGATCACCTTCTCCAGCGGCAGTTTCAGCTTCCTGGCCGTGCTCTGCATGATGCGGATGTTGGCCTGGTGCGGGATCAGCCAGTCGATGTCACTGTCCTGGCGGTCGGCCTTGGCCAGGCTGGCACGGGCGGTCTTTTCCAGCACGCCCACCGCCAGCTTGAACACGGCCTGCCCGTCCATCTTGAGTACCGGGTCGCCCAGGATCTGCCCGCCCGAGACGGTGCCTGGCACGCACAGGATGTCCAGATGGCGCCCGTCGGCATTCAGGTCGGTGGCGAGGATGCCCGGCGTGTCGCTGCCCGAGAGCACCACGGCCCCTGCGCCGTCACCGAACAGCACGCAGGTGGTGCGGTCCTTGAAGTCGAGGATGCGCGAGAACACCTCGGCGCCGATCACCAGGGCGTGGCGGGCGGTGCCGGTGCGGATCATCGCGTCGGCCACGGTCATGGCGTAGACGAAGCCTGAGCACACCGCCTGCACGTCGAACGCCGGGCAGCCGTGGACGATGCCCAGCTTGCGCTGCACGATGGTCGCGGTGGACGGGAACACCATGTCCGGTGTCGAGGTCGCGACGATGATCAGGCCGATGTCGGCACTGCCCAGTCCGGCCGCCTCGATGGCGTGGCGGGCAGCGTCCACGGCGAGGTCGCTGGCACTCTGCTCCGGGCCGACGAAATGCCGGGCACGGATGCCCGTGCGCTCGACGATCCACTCGTCCGATGACTCGATGCCTTGCGTGGCCAGTTCGGCGACGAGGTCGGCATTGGTCAGGCGACGCGCAGGCAAGGAGCTGCCGGTGCCGGCGATGCGCGAGTAGCGGGGCGAGGGGAGTGTGGTGGTGGTCATGCGGCGTGGCGTGCCGCCGGCGCCTCGGGCGGTGCAGCGGACGGACCCGCACCGGGCAGCGCCTGCAGCGTTTCGAGAATCCGGTCGTGGACCCGGTCGAGCAGTCGGTTTCGGGCGGCATCATACGCCCGGTTCAGCGCGTTCTCGAAGGCCAGTGCGTCGGCCGAGCCGTGGCTCTTGAACACGAGCCCACGCAGACCCAGCAGCGCCGCGCCGTTGAAGCGGCGGTGGTCGAGGCGGCGGGAGAAACGCTTGAGCGTGGGCATGGCGAGCATGGCGACGAACTTGGTCAGCGGGGTGCGGGTGAACTCCTGCTTCAGGAAGCTGGTGATCATGCCCGCCAGACCTTCGGCGGTCTTCAGCGCCACGTTGCCGACGAAGCCGTCGCACACCACGAGGTCGGTGGTGCCCTTGAAGATGTCGTTGCCTTCGACGTTGCCGTGGAAGTTCAGGTGACCGGCGAGCGACACCGCGCGCAGCAGCTCGCCTGCGCGCTTGATGGTCTCGTTACCCTTGATCATCTCTTCGCCGATGTTGAGCAGGCCGACGCTGGGCTGCTCCTTGCCATCGACAGCCGAGACCAGCGCACTGCCCATCACCGCGAACTGCAGCAGGTGTTCGGCGGTGCAGTCGACGTTGGCGCCCAGGTCGAGCATGGTCGTGTAGTGACCATGCTGGTTGGGCATCACGCTGGCGATGGCAGGCCGGTCGATGCCGTCCAGTGTCTTCAGCAGGTAGCGTGCGACCGCCATCAGCGCCCCGGTGTTGCCGGCAGACACGCAGGCGTCGGCAGCGGACAGCCCTTCGGCATCGCGCTTGACTTGCTGAATGGCCACCCGCATCGACGAGTCACGCTTCTTGCGCAGCGCGATCTCGACGGGATCGTCCATTTCCACCACTTCGGTCGCTTCCACGAGGCGGCAGCGGGCCCAGCCAGCGGCGGGCGCGAGCGCCTCGGGCTTGCCGACAAGGATCAGCTCAGCGTGCGGATGCTGGTCGAGGAAGGCGCGGCAGGCGGGCAGCGTCACGGAAGGACCGTGGTCGCCGCCCATGCAATCCACCGACAGCCGGACCGGGCGGGCAAGGGGGGTAGTGGCGTTCAAGACTGGAAAGGCTCGGTGTCAATACCCGCATGCGACCGCGGGGCCCCGGGAGCGGGCAGGACTCAGGCGTCGGCCTTGGTCTTGAACACCTTGCGACCACGGTAGAAACCGGTCGGGCTGATGTGGTGGCGCAGATGCACCTCACCGGTGGTGGATTCGATTGCCGTGCCCGGGGTGTTCAGGGCATTGTGCGAGCGGTGCATACCGCGCTTGGAAGGCGACTTCTTGTTTTGCTGGACAGCCATGGCTTACTCCTGAACGCTGGAAATTCTTGTTTTCCGATTGGAAAAGCTTTCGATTCTAGCATGAGTCCTTGCGGAGTGCGGCCAGTGCAGCGAACGGATGGGGGGCGGCTGTCGTTTCCCGTACAGCGCCGGGGGGGGGCGCCTCGGCCGAAGCGGTGGCGCTCAGGTCTTCCTCGCCGGCACTGAGCTTCACCGGTACCGGGCAGACGTCGTGGCGCGGCACGATCGGCGCGGCCAGCAGCAGCTCGTCCTCGACCAGCTCCAGCAGGTCGAACTGGCGGCTGAGCACGAGCACGTCGTCTTCGGTGTCCGCATCGAGTTCGGCGGCCTGGCGCTCGTTCTCGACAAACAGGAACCAGCGGTCGAAGGCCAGTGGCACCTCGACGTCTTCGAGGCAGCGCTGGCACTGCTGGGACACCATCGTCGCGCCGCTCAGGTGCAGCCAGACCTGCGGCGGGCCACCGCGCTGCGGGCGCAGCTCGCCCTGCACGCGCCATTCCACCGGGGGGGCGGTGCCAAGCGCGGCTTCGGTGTCACGCAGCTGCAGCAGGCGCTCGAAGCCGTCGAGGGCGTCGCGGCCGGCAAGGGGTTCACCGGTTTCGGCGAAGGACCGCACATCCAGGCGGCGGGGGTGGAATTCACGCGCTTTCATGCCGCGCAGTGTACGGGTGCGCGCCGGTGGAACAATGCCGGGATGTCACCTTCCCTCTCCCCTGTGCCGGCGCTGGTGCTGGCGTCCACCTCGGCCTACCGGCGCGAACTGCTGTCGCGGTTGCGGCTGCCGTTCGATGTGCTGTCCCCCGAGGTCGATGAAACCCCGCTGCCGGGCGAGCCCCCTGCGGTCCTGAGCGAGCGCCTGGCCTTGGCCAAGGCGCGGGCCGTCGCACGGCAGCGGCCGCATGCGGTGGTCATCGGCTCCGATCAGGTGGCCGAACTCGACGGCCAGCCCATCGGCAAGCCTGGCCACCACGCCAACGCCGTCGCGCAACTGCGGGCGATGCGCGGACGGGCGGTGGTGTTCCACACGGCGGTGGCGGTGCTGCGGCACGACACGGGGTTCGAGGCCGTGCGGCGCGTGCCGGTGACGGTGCGTGTCCGGGCGCTGAGCGATGTGGAGATCGAGACCTACCTGCGCCTGGAGCAGCCCTACGACTGCGCGGGCAGCGCCAAGTGCGAGACGTTGGGCATCGCCTTGCTCGACAGCATCGAGTCCGACGACCCGACCGCGCTGATCGGCCTGCCGTTGATCGTCACGTCAGCGCTGCTGCGGCAGGCCGGGCTGGATGCGCTGGCGTTCCATGCCGGGCAGATGACCGCGGGAGGTGCGGCATGAAGGGGCGTCTCTGGCTGGTCCCCAACACGCTCGACCTGGGCACAGTCGCCGAGGGCGCGCCCCTGCCGGATCTGCAGGAGGTGCTGCCACTGGGCGCGATCCGCGTGGCGGCCGGGCTGACGCACTGGGTGGCGGAAAACGCCCGGAGCGCGCGGGCGCTGCTCAAGCGCGTGGACGCCGTGGTGCCGCTGGCGCAGCCGCTGCAGGCGCTGTCGATCCGCGAGCTGCCACGCCCCCCGAAAGGCAAGCCGGATGCGCGCACGGCTGCACCCGACTGGGCCGGACTGCTGGCGCCAGCCTTGGCGGGGCACGACGTGGGGCTGGTGTCGGAGGCGGGCTTGCCGGCGGTGGCCGACCCGGGCGCCGAGCTGGTGCGGGCGGCCCACGCACAGGGCGTGACGGTGATGCCGCTCGCGGGGCCGAGTGCGCTCATCCTGGCGGTGGCGGCGAGCGGGTTGAACGGGCAGAGCTTCGCGTTCGTCGGCTACCTGCCCACCGATGCCGCCACACGGGGACAACGCCTGCGCGAGCTGGAAACCCACTCGCGCCGCTGGCACCAGACGCAGTTGCTCATCGAGACGCCCTACCGCAATGCCGCGATGGCGCAGGCGCTGGTCGGCAGCCTGCACCCGGACACCTGGCTCAGCATCAGTTGTGGCCTGACGCTGGCGGGGGGCAGCACCCGCACGCAGCGCATCGCACAGTGGCGCGCCACACCCCCGACGCTGCCCGCCGACGTGCCGGCGGTGTTCGCGTTCCTGGCGTGATCAGGTCGGTGCCTTGCCGCCCAGCAAGCTGGCGATGCGGCGCCGGGGCTTGGCGGTCAGGCCCGACACCGGGCTGAGTTCCGCAGAGGGAGCGGGCGCAGCCGGCGAGTCTTCCCAGACCGGCGTGGCCTTCGGGTCGGGTTCGTAGGGGCGGTCGAAGAACGGATCGTGCGACGACCGTCCGCTGCGCACCGGGCGCTGCGTGGGCATCGGCATCGGCGCTGCAGCGGGGAAAGCCGGACGCGACTCGCTGTGGCTGGGCGTGTCTTCGGTCTCGCGGCGACGACGTGGGGGGCGGTCGTTCTCCAGTTCGGCCGTCTCCAGCGTGATCGTCTTCTTGATCAGCTTCTCGATGTCGCTGACCAGCCGGGTGTCGTCGCGGGTGGCCAGCGTGATGGCGATGCCCGAGGCACCGGCGCGTCCGGTACGGCCGATGCGGTGGACGTAGTCCTCGGCGTTGAAGGGCACGTCGTAGTTGAAGACGGCGGGCAGGTCGGCGATGTCCAGACCGCGCGCCGCCACGTCGGTGGCGACCAGCAGGTCGACCTCACCCGCCTTGAACGCGGCCAGCGACTTCAGGCGCTCGTCCTGCGACTTGTCGCCGTGGAGTGCGGCGGTGCGCAGGCCGTCGCGCTCGAAGACGCGCGCCAGTCGCGCCGCACCGAGCTTGGAGTTGACGAAGATGATCGCCTGCCGGATCTCGCGCTGGCGCAGCAGCTGGGTGATCAGGCGGCGCTTGTCCTCGTCGGCGACGCTGTAGAAGCGTTGCTCGACGTTGGTGGCGGTGGCGTTCGGGCGGGCCACCTCGACCAGGATCGGATCCTGCAGGTAGCTCTGCGCCAGCTTCTTGATCTCGGGCGAGAACGTGGCGGAGAACAGCAGCGTCTGGCGCGTCTTGGGCAGGAAGCTCAGGATGCGCTGCAGATCGGGCAGGAAGCCGATGTCGAGCATGCGGTCGGCTTCGTCCAGCACGACGTATTCGACCTGGTTGAGCTGGCAGTTCTTGAGCTGGATGTGGTCGAGCAGGCGGCCCGGCGTGGCGATCAGGACTTCCACGCCGCGCTTGAGTTCGGCGGCCTGCGGCGCGATGTCGATGCCGCCGAAGACGCAGGCCACACGCAGGTGGCTGTGCTTCGCGTAGGTCTTGACGTTCACGGCCACCTGGTCCGCCAGCTCGCGGGTCGGGGCCAGCACCAGGGCGCGCACCGGGTGGCGGGCGGGCGAGGCGCTCGGGTTCTCGTGCCGGAGCATCTTCTGCAGCAGTGGCAGCGAGAAGGCGGCTGTCTTGCCAGTGCCCGTCTGTGCCGCCCCCATCACGTCGCGGCCTTCCAGCACGATCGGGATGGCCTTGGCCTGGATGGGGGTCATCGTCTCGTAACCGGCGTCACCGATGGCGCGCTGGAGCTTGGCGTCCAGGGGCAGGGTGTCGAAGCGGGCGGGGGCGGCCAGATCGGGCGCAGTGTCGGGTTGGGGGGTCATCACGGGCGTGATTATCGTGCGGATGCTGCGGGCGGGTGTCGTTCTGGCGCGAAATGACCACAAGGGTGCTTCGGTTTGTCAAGTCCGGTGTGCGTTTCCCGCGTCACGCGCAGGCGCTTCCTGCGGGCGGCTGTTCCTTGGCGCACGCTGAATAAGGGACAAACTTTGCACGGCCGGGGCATCGTTGGGTCGGCGATCGCCTGAATTGCCCCGGACGGTCTGCACAATTCAGGGAATCTACTCACCACCAGGGACACCCTTATCTCATGAACTCGCTTTCCGTCATGCCTGCTTCCGCGCCGATCGCCGTCCAGCCCGTCATCATGGCCGGAGGCAGCGGCACCCGCCTGTGGCCGCTGTCGCGCGCCGGCTATCCGAAACAGTTCCTGGTGCTCGGCGACAGCAACCAGAGCCTGTTCCAGGAAGCAGCCGAGCGCCTGTCCGCCCTGGCCACCGCCGATCTGTCGATCGCCGCACCACTGATCGTGGGCAATGAAGAGCACCGCTTCCTCGTGCTCGACCAGTTGCGCGAGATCCGCCAGACGCCGCAGTCGGTGGTGCTGGAGCCGATGGGCCGCAACACGGCACCCGCACTGACGCTGGCCGCGCTGCAGGCGCTCGAAGGCGGGGTCGATCCGGTGCTGGTGGTCACGCCCGCCGACCAGACCGTCACCGACCCGAGCGCCTACACCGCCGCGCTGCAGCAGGCGGTGCGGCTGGCCGCGCAAGGTGTGGTGGCCATCCTCGGGATCACGCCGGACGCACCCGAGACCGGCTACGGCTACATCCGCACGACGCCTGAACTGGGCGCGGCCCGCGTGGCGCAGTTCGTCGAGAAGCCGGATCTGGACACGGCCGAGGGTTACCTGCGCGAAGGCGGCTACTTCTGGAACAGCGGCATGTTCGTGCTGAAGGCGTCGGTGTGGATGCAGGCGCTGGAGACCTTCCGTCCCGACATCGCCGCGGCCACCCGCGCCGCGTGGACGGTGCGCAAGACGGACGCCAGCTTCGTGCGCCCCGGCAAGGCCGAGTTCGCGGCAGTGCCGAGCGAGTCGGTGGACTATGCGGTGATGGAGCGTTGCCCGGGCAGCGAATTCGACATCCGCATGGTGCCGCTGAGCGCCGGCTGGAACGACCTGGGTGCGTGGGACGCCGTCTGGCAAGTTGCCCGCAAGGACGCCAACGGCAATGCCAGCGTCGGCGACGTGATCACGCAGGACAGCACCAACACGCTGGTCCATGCGTCCGGCCGGCTGGTCAGCGTGGTCGGGCTGGACGACGTGGTGGTGATCGAGACGGCCGACGCCGTGATGGTGGCCGACCGCAGCCGCAGCCAGGACGTGAAGAAGATCGTCGCGCAGCTCGACAAGGCCGGCCGCACCGAGCACAGCCTGCACCGCAAGGTCCACCGCCCGTGGGGCTGGTACGACAGCATCGACGCCGGTCCGCGCTTCCAGGTCAAGCGCATCATGGTCAAGCCGGGGGCCAGCTTGAGCCTGCAGATGCACTACCACCGCGCCGAGCACTGGATCGTGGTCACCGGCACGGCCGAGATCACCAACGGCGACAAGGTGCTGGTGCTGAGCGAGAACCAGTCCACCTACATCCCGCTGGGACAGGTGCACCGGCTGGCCAACCCGGGCCGGGTGCCGCTGGAGATCATCGAGGTGCAGTCCGGCTCCTACCTCGGCGAGGACGACATCGTGCGTTACGAGGACACCTACGGGCGCAGTTGAGCGTCCTGCACAATCGCGCGCATCCTGATTCTCCCTCTCGTACCGCACATGATCCTCATCACAGGCGCCGCCGGCTTCATCGGCGGGAACTTCGTCCACCACTGGTTCGAGCGCAGCCAGGAGTCAGTCGTCGTGCTGGACAAGCTGACGTACGCGGGCAACCCGCAGACGATCGCGGCGCATGTGGAGGCGGGGCACTGCGTGCTGGTGCAGGGGGACATCGGGGACCGGGCGCTGGTGTCGCGGCTGCTGGCGGAGCACCGGCCGCGTGCGGTGCTGCACTTCGCGGCCGAGAGCCACGTCGACCGCAGCATCCATGGTCCGGGAGAGTTCATCCAGACGAACATGGTCGGCACGTTCGAGCTGCTCGAAGCCGTGCGCTCGTACTGGGGCGCGCTGGAAACCGAGGCCAAGGAGGCGTTCCGCTTCCTGCATGTGTCCACCGACGAGGTGTACGGCTCGCTGTCGGAGACGGACCCGGCGTTCTCGGAGACGACGCCGTATGCCCCGAACAGCCCGTACTCGGCGAGCAAGGCGGGCTCGGACCACCTGGTGCGGGCGTACCACCATACCTACGGGCTGCCGACGCTCACCACCAACTGCTCGAACAACTACGGGCCGTACCATTTCCCGGAGAAGCTGATCCCGCTGATGATCCTGAACGCGCTGGACGGCAAGCCGCTGCCGGTGTACGGCGACGGACAGAACATCCGCGACTGGCTGTACGTGCGGGACCACTGCGAGGCGATCCGGCAGGTGCTGGCCAAGGGCCGGCTGGGCGAGGTCTACAACGTGGGTGGCAAGAACGAGATCCGGAACCTGGACGTGGTGCAGGTGATCTGCCGCAAGCTTGACGCGCTGCGGCCGAAGGCGGACGGCACGCAGTACGAAGCGCAGATCACGTTCGTGGCCGACCGGCCTGGCCACGACCGGCGCTACGCGATCGACCCGACGAAGATCGAGCGGGAGATCGGCTGGACGCCGGCGGAGACGTTCGAGTCGGGCATCGACAAGACGGTGCGGTGGTACCTGGAGAACACGCAGTGGATCGACGCGGTGCGCACGGGCGCCTACCGCGACTGGGTGAGCCAGAACTACGGGGCGCGGGCGTGAGCGCGCAGCAGGGCGCCTTGAAGATCCTGCTGCTCGGCCAGGGCGGGCAGGTCGGCTGGGAATTGCAGCGCGCGCTGGCTCCGCTGGGCGAAGTGGTCGGACTTGACCATGACAGCGTCCACCTGCACGGTGATTTCAGCCAGCCCGAGCGGCTTGCCGAGACGGTCGCTGCAGTGCGTCCGGACATCATCGTCAATGCCGCGGCGCACACTGCCGTGGACAAGGCCGAGAGCGAACCCGCCCTCGCCCGCGCCATCAACGCCACCGCGCCGGCCGTGCTCGCGCGTTGCGCCGCCGAGACAGGCGCATGGCTGGTCCACTACAGCACCGACTACGTCTTCGACGGCTCGGGCGACCAGCCCCGCAGCGAAGACGCTCCCACCGGCCCTCTGAGCGTGTATGGGCAGACCAAGCTGGAAGGGGAGGACGCCATCCGGGCCAGCGGCTGCAGGCACCTGATCCTGCGCACGAGCTGGGTCCATGCGGCACGCGGAGGCAACTTCGCCAGGACCATGCTCCGGCTGGCGGCGGAGCGCGACAGGCTCACCGTGATCGACGACCAGATCGGTGCCCCGACCGGCGCGGATCTGCTGGCCGACCTCACCGCGCAGATGCTGCGCACGGCCATGGCGCAGCCGGACCTGGACCTCCCGGGCACCTACCACGCCGTGGCGGGTGGGCAGACGAGCTGGCACGGCTACGCGCAATTCGTCATCGAGGAAGCCCGTCGCCTGGGCCGCGAGCTGAAGGTGCAGGCGATCGAGCCGGTGCCTACCACCGCGTTCCCGACCCCGGCCCGGCGTCCGCTGAACTCGCGGCTGGACACGACGAAGCTGCAGGCCACCTTCGGGCTGCGCCTGCCACCGTGGCAGCAGGGGGTCACGCGCATGCTCACTGAAATCCTCGGCTGATCGACTGGAGTTCCCATGCAACGCAAAGGCATCATCCTGGCCGGCGGCTCCGGCACCCGGCTGCATCCGGCCACGCTGGCCATCAGCAAGCAGCTGCTGCCGGTCTACGACAAGCCGATGGTCTACTACCCGCTGAGCACGCTGATGCTGGCCGGGATCCGCGACATCCTCCTCATCAGCACGCCGCAGGACACGCCGCGCTTCGAGGCGCTGCTGGGCGACGGCAGCCGCTGGGGCCTGAACCTGCAGTACTGCGTGCAGCCGAGTCCGGACGGACTGGCGCAGGCGTTCATCCTCGGCCGCGAGTTCGTCGGGGGCCATCCGAGCGCGCTGGTGCTGGGCGACAACATCTTCCACGGCCACGACCTGCAGCACCTGCTCAACAGCGCCACCGCCCGCACGGACGGCGCCAGCGTCTTCGCGTACCACGTCCACGATCCGGAACGCTATGGCGTGGTGGACTTCGACGATCAGCGGCGCGCGCTCAGCATCGAGGAAAAGCCCAAGGCGCCGAAGAGCCACTACGCGGTGACAGGGCTGTACTTCTACGACGAGCAGGTCTGCGACATCGCGGCGAACATCGCGCCCAGCCCGCGCGGCGAGCTGGAGATCACGGACGTGAACGCGGTGTACCTGAAAGAAGGGCAGCTCAACGTCGAGATCATGGGTCGCGGGTACGCCTGGCTGGACACCGGCACGCATGACAGCCTGCTGGAAGCCGGGCAGTTCATCGCGACGCTGGAGAAGCGCCAGGGTCTGAAGGTGGCGTGTCCGGAGGAGATTGCCTACCGGCGCGGCTGGATCGACGCGGCGCAACTGGAGCGTCTGGCACAGCCGCTGCTCAAGAACGGCTATGGGCAGTACCTGCAGAAGGTGCTGCACGAGAAGATCTACTGAACATGAACGTCATTCGCACTGCCATTCCCGATGTCCTGATCCTTGAACCCAAGGTGTTCGGGGACGCCCGTGGCTTCTTCATGGAGAGCTACAACCAGAAGGTGTTCAACGCAGCCGTCGGGCACGAGGTGAACTTCGTGCAGGACAACCACTCGCGCTCGGCCAAGGGCGTGCTGCGCGGGCTGCACTACCAGCTGCCGCCGCACGCGCAGGGCAAGCTCGTGCGCTGCACCCAGGGCAGCGTGTTCGATGTGGCGGTCGATCTGCGCCGCAGCAGCACGACCTTTGGCCAATGGGTGGGCGTGGAGCTGACGGGCGAGAACCACCGACAGTTCTGGATCCCGCCCGGGTTCGCGCATGGCTTCGTCGTCACCAGCGACAGCGCGGATTTCCTCTACAAGACCACCGATCTGTATGCGCCCGCGTGCGAGGGCGCCGTGTGCTGGAACGACCCCGCCGTTGGCATCACCTGGCCGGACCTGGGCATGGCACCGCTGCTGTCGGCCAAGGACGTGGCGGCGCCAGTGCTGGCCGCCGCGCGCCACTTCACCTGAACGCCTGCTGATCCAGACGCCTCTGGTGTCTCCGAATCCTGAGGCCGACATCGCGCGCGGACGGGGCACCGAGGCCCACCCTCTACAATCGGCGCCGCCCGGCCTCCCTGCGGGCGGCCCGATTCGCTCAGACACCCATGTCCGCCATTCGCTTGAATCCCTCCCTGGTCCGCACGGGCGCACTGCTGCTGGCCGTGACCGCCGCTGCCCTTGGCGCGCAGGCGCAGACCGCGACCAGTCCCGCCGACAGCGCCACCGGCAGCACCGCAGGATCCACCGTCAACGGCCCGGTGCGGCTGCAACAGGCGCCCGCCAGCCGCAGCACCGCCCGCCATCCCGAAGGCCAGGATCTCTCGCCCGAGCGTCCGCGCGACCGCGACGACAGCAGCCAGCAGGATCCGAACAGCACCCAGGGTGCCAGCCGCATGCCGGTTGCCGAGGTGGATGAGTTCGAGACCTATGTGCGCAAGCTCGGCTATCCCAGCGTGCAGCGGTTCGGCCACGAGCTGATCACCGGCCGGGCCGGGCTGGACGTGGTGGACACGAGCGGCCTGGTGCCGGCCGACTACACCCTCGGCCCTGGCGACGAGCTGCAGGTGTCGATCTGGGGTTCCGTGGACGCCGACCTGCGCTTGCTGGTCGACCGGAGCGGGCGCATCACCTTGCCGCGGGTGGGCACGGTCATGGTGGCTGGCCTGCGCTATGCGGACCTCACCGACACCCTCACCCGCCGGGTGGGGCAGGTCTTCCGCAATTTCCAGCTCAGCGTGGCGCTGGGACAGATCCGGGCGGTGCGGGTCTATGTGACCGGCCATGTGAACCGGCCGGGCGTGTACACGGTGAGCGCCTTGTCGAGCGTGGTCCACGCCCTCATGCGCAGCGGCGGACCCGCGGCGGCGGGCAGCCTGCGCCACATCGAACTGCGGCGCGGCAAGGACACCGTCACCCGCTACGACCTCTACGACCTGCTGCTCCGGGGCGACCGCAGCGCCGACCGCGTGGTGCAGAACGGCGACGTGATCCACGTCGGACCTGTGGGGACGCAGGTGGCGCTGGTGGGCAGCGTCAACCGGCCGGCCATCTTCGAGATGAAGCCGGGCGAGAAGGTGGCCGACATCGTGGCGATGGCGGGCGGCTTCACGGCCGTGGCCGACCGCAGCCGTCTGGCCATCGAGCGGCTCGACGACCGTTCGAAGACCCGCGTCACCCAGCTCAGCCTGCCCGAGGACAGTGCCCAGGCCCCTGGCAGCGGCGATGTGCTGCGGGCCTTCAGCGCGGTGGACGCCATGCAGCCCGTGGCGCGCCAGAACAAGCGCGTGCGCATCGAGGGCGAGGTGCTCAAGCCGGGCGAGTACGTGCTGCCGCCGGGGGTCACGACCCGGATGGCCGTCAGTCTGGCGGGCGGGCTGACCCCCAATGCCTATGTCTACGGCACCGAATTCACCCGCGAGAGTGTGCGCGTGGCCCAGCAGCAGAGCTACGACCGTGCCCTGCGCGACATGGAGACCGAGTTCGCCCGCGCCTCGGCGACCCAGCGCGCCATCAGCGCCGACGAGGCCGCCACCTTCGAGCAGCGCAGCACCGCCACCTCGCGCCTGATGGACAAGCTCCGCCAGGTACGCCCCACCGGCCGCATCGTGCTGCAGATGGAGCCGGAGGCTGCCGTGCTGCCCGACCTGCCCATCGAGGACGGTGACCGCGTCTACGTGCCGGCCCGGCCGACCACGGTCAGCGTCTTCGGCTCGGTCTTCAACAGCGGCGCCTTCCTGCTGGAGCCAGGCAAGTCGCTGGGCGATTTCCTGAACCTGGCGGGTGGGCCGACCCGTGGCGCCGACCCTGGCGCGACCTTCGTGCTGCGCCCGAACGGCAGCGTGCTCAGCCAGCTCCAGCGGTCGTCCTTCTTCGGACTGGTGGGCGGAGTCTCCAAGCTCCAGGCCGAGCCGGGTGACACCGTGTTCGTTCCCGAGATGATGAACAAGACCACCTGGGTGCAGGATCTGAAGGAATGGACGCAGATCCTGTACCAGTTTGGTATCGGGGCGGCGGCGTTGAAGACGTTGCAGAATTGATCAGACCATGAAGACTTCCCCCGACGCTTCCACCATGGCCGGCCTGAACGACGAAAACGACGGCATCAGCCTGGGCGAACTGCTGTCGATGCTGACGTGCCGCTGGAAGTCGATCCTGGGGGGGGGCGTGGTGGCGGGCGCGCTCGGCTTCGGAGGTGCCAGCATGCTGCCGCCGATCTTCACGGCCAAGACCCTGATCATGCCGCCTCAGCAGCAGCAGAATGGCGCAGCCGCGGCGCTGGGGGCACTGGGCGCGCTGGGGGCACTGGCCGGCGGCGGTCTCAAGAACACGGTGGATCAGTACATCGGTCTGATGCAAAGCGCCACGGTATCGGATCGCCTGATCGACCGTTTCAAGCTGATGGCGGTGTACGACGTCCAGTACCGGATGGACGCCCGCACGGTGCTGCTGAAGAGCGTGGTGATCAGCGCAGGCAAGAAGGACGGGTTGATCACGGTCGCCGTGGACGACGAAGACCCGCAGCGTGCGGCTGACATGGCCAACGCCTATGTCGATCAACTGCGCCAGATGACGAACACGCTTGCGGTCAGCGAAGCCCAGCAGCGTCGCCAGTTCTTCGAGCAGAAGCTCGGCGAAACCAAGGAACGGCTGACGCAGGCCCAGGTCGCCTTGCAGGCGGGCGGGTTCAATTCGGGGGCGCTGCGAGCGGAACCGAAAGCCGCAGCCGAAGGCTACGCCCGCATTCGTGCCGAACTCACCGCCGCCGAGATCCGGTTGCAGACGTTGCGCGGTTCGTTGACCGATGGGGCCCCTGAGGTGCGGCAGCAGCAGTCCATCGTGACGGGGCTTCGTGCAGAACTGGGTCGGCAGGAAAAGACCGAGCAGGTCGCTGACGGGGATCCTGGCTACATCAGCCGCTACCGCGAGTACAAGTACCAGGAAACCCTGTTCGAGATGTATGCCAAGCAGTTCGAACTGGCCCGTGCCGATGAAGGACGCGAGGGTGCGCTGATCCAGGTGGTCGATGTGGCCCAGGCGCCCGAGAAGAAGAGCAAGCCGCAGCGGGCGTTGCTGGCGCTGGGCGCTGCATTGTTCGGTGGCTTTTTGTTTTCGGTTCTCTCCGTGTTGCGTGGGTTTAAAGATAGACGTTCGCTGTCGGGTTGATTGCTGTTCTGTAAAAACCGCCCCGTCTTTTATACGCAGAAGGATTTGCCATGTCTGGTTCTACGGTCGAAATTGTTGGGCCTGGTGAGGTACTTGTTGGCGAGAGAACAACCATTGCCGATGGGGTGCAGTTCATTTTTCACCGGCCGGCAAAGTTGGTAATTGGAGATTATTGTACGATCGGGCCGGGTGTGAAATTTGTTATTGATGGTGGTGATGTGGAGGTCGGAGATTGGACCACCTTACATGATCGCTGCCTCGTACTTTCCGGGCAGGGAGTCAGAATTGGTCAGAATTGTTGGTTCGGCCAGAACTGTGTGCTGGATGGTACTGGCGGGCTCACTGTTGGTAATGGAGTCCGTGTAGGGATGTATTCTCAAATTTGGTCCCATGTCGCCGCAGGGGAGCAGATTGAGGGTTGCACGCTGTTTGGCACACGGCCCGTCATCATTGAAGATGATGTGTGGCTTGTTGGTTCATGCATTGTGGCTTCGGGCGTGACTATCGGCAGGCGTTCAGTTGCATTAATTGCCTCCAATATAACTAAATCATGGCCGGAAGAGTCCACCCTTGCAGGGTCGCCAGCATCTCTAAAGGAGAAATTGAGTTTTTATCGACCTATCGATATTTCGGAGAAGTGGGTATTGTTGGAGGGTTGGTTGAATACTGCGTGTAGTGACCTTGGTTTGGTTCAGGTGCCGCACGAGCGAGCGTTAATATATCGGTGGATTGATCAATCAAACGAGGAGTCGATTGTTTTTCTGAAGACGGAGCAAGATGAACCTTTGGTAGGTTCGGTGGGGCCGCGCACCACAGTTTGTTTCTTGTCTAGCAAGGGCTACAGGAAGCGGTTGACTGACATTGAGCATCGTGTTCTAAAGTACTTGGCTGGAAATAAAGCCAGATTTAAATCTATTAATTAATAAGCATGTAATTCCATATTTATGAATGGTACAATATATACTCCTTTGGTCAAAGTGGCGATGCCGCCGCGAGACCTGCTGATGCCCGCGCTGGAATCGGTGCTGTACAGCGGCATGCTCGCCGAGGGCGAGCATGTCTACCAGTTCGAGGACCAGTTTGCCCGTACCTTCGGCCTGCCGCATGCGCTCGCGATGAGCAGCGGCACCGCGGCCCTGCACGTCGCGCTGCTGATGGCGGGTGTCAAGCCGGGCGACGAGGTCATCACCACGTCGATGACAGCCGAGCCGACCAACACCACCATCTTGCAGGTGGGGGCGGTGCCGGTGTTCGCCGATGTCGAGGAAGACAACGGCAATCTCGATCCTGCCGCCGTCGAAGCCAGCCTCAGCCCCAGGACGCGGGCCATCGTGGTGGTGCATTACGCCGGCTACCCGGCCCGACTGGATGCGCTGCGCAGCGTGGCCGACCGGCACGGCCTGGTGCTGATCGAGGATTGCGCCCACGCGCTGGGCGCACGGTTCGGCGACCAGGCGGTGGGCACGGTCGGAGATTTCGCGATCTTCTCGTTCCAGGCCATCAAGCACATGACCACCATCGATGGCGGCGTGCTCACGATGCGCGATGCCTCCCGTCTGGCCGAGGCCCGCCGCCTGCGCTGGTTCGGCCTGACCAAGGGCGTGCCCCGCACCGAGGTGGACATCACGACGCCGGGCTTCAAGTACAACATGCACAACGTCGCCGCCGTGGTCGGCAAGTGCCAGCTCGCCGGCATCGGCGCGCTGCTGGCCCGGCACATCGACAACGGCCGTCACTTCGACGCGGCACTGGCGGCGATTCCAGGGCTGGCACCCGCCCGGTTCGCCGCGCAGGCCCAGCCGAGCTACTGGCTCTACACGCTGCTGACCGACGATTCCGACGCCGTCGAGCGCCGTCTGGCGGCGATCGGCGTGATGGCCTCCAAGCTGCACCGCCCGAACCACTACCACTCCGTGTTCGCGCCCTTCCGCCGTCCCATGCCCGCACTGGACCGCTTCTACCAGCGGCTGGTCCACATCCCCTGCGGCTGGTGGGTCAGTCCGTCCGACCGTGAGCGCATCGTCGATGCGCTGCGCCAGGGTTGAGTGCCATGGGCAGCCCTCCCGTCGCGCTGTTCGATTGCCGGCTCGGTCCGGAGGCCCAGGCGGTCCTGCAGCCGGTGCTGGCGGGTGGACAGCTCGCGGCCGGCCCGAACGTGGCCGGACTGGAGCAGGATCTGGCGGCCTACCTGGGCGGCGGTCGGGTGGTCGCGCTCGGGGACATGACCCATGCGCTGACGCTGGCGCTGCAGCTGGCGGGCATCGGGCCGGGCGACGAGGTGCTGACCCTGGCCTACAACTGCCTGTCGTCGAACACCGCCATCGCGCAGGTCGGGGCCGTGCCGGTCTGGGTGGACATCGACCCTGCGCTGGCCTGCCTGTCGGTGGCGGACTGCGAAGCGGCACGCACGCCGCGCACCCGTGCCCTGGTCGTCTACCACGTGGCAGGTTATCCCGCGCCGCTGGAGGCGCTGCGGGCTTTCTGTGACCAGCACCACCTCGTGCTGATCGAGGATGCCAACAACGCGCTGGGCGCCCGCTGGAATGGGCGGCCTGTCGGGCTGGTCGGGGACTTCGCGGTCTTCTCGTTCTACGCCAACCGGCAAGTCAATGGCATCGAGGGGGCGGCGCTGGTCTGCCCCGACGAGGCCACCGCGCGTGAGGCATTGCGGCTGCGGCGCTTCGGCATCGACATGACCACCTTCCGGGATCCGCTCGGCGAGATCAACCCCGCGTCGGACGTGCTCCGCATCGGCATGTCCTCTCCGCTCAGCCACGTCAATGCCACCCTGGCGCGCCATCAGCTGCGCACGCTCGACGAGCGGCTCGCCCGCAACCGCCGCCATGTGGCCTGGCTGGGGCAGGCGCTGGCCGGGGTGGAGGGCATCGACCCGATCGGCTGGCCGGATCAGGCCGATCCCGCCTTCTGGGTCTGGCTGGTGCGTTGCGCGCAGCGCGACCGTGTGCTGGCTGAACTCAAGCAGCAGGGGATCCAGTGCGCCAAGCTGCACCAGCCCAACGATGTCTACACCGGGTTTGGCAGCCCGCGGCGACCACTGGCGCAGACCGACCGCTTCATGGCCGGCATCCTGGCCCTGCCATGCGGCTGGTGGTTGACCGAAGCGGCCCTGGTGTCGGTGGCCGATGGTGTGCGCCGGTGCGCGGGTCGCCGGTGATGCCCCTGTAACGCCTCTGTATGGACATCGGAAGACTCTTCTCGCTGGAGGCGCTGAAACTGGCTGTCCTGTATGGCAGCAAGTTTGTCGGGGCGGTGACCGGCTTTGTCTTCATGCCGGTCTACCTGGGGTTGATGGGGGCGGACGACTTCTCGATCGTGGCGGTCATCGTGTCGCTGCAGGCGGTCGCCATCTTGCTGGACTTTGGCGTACAGACCACCATCGGACGGGATCTGGTGGACGCCAGTGCCGGATCGAAGCCGCGGCTGCGGGCGTTGCTCGATGCGGAGGGTGCCCTGGTCCTGCTCTACCTGTCCGGGGGCGTGGTCGTGGTGGCCGGCCTGGCGCTGTGGCACCAGAGCCCGGCACAGGTGCCCCTGTCGGTCGGCGTGCTGCTGCTGCTGCTCGGGGTCGTGCTGCAGGGACTGCACGGCGCTGCGCTGATCGCCTTGTCCCGCTTCTTCGAGGGCGCGCTGTGCAATGCCGCCACGGTCCTGCTGCGCGCCCTGTGCACCTGGGCGGCCCTGGCGTGGGTGTCGCCTTCGGTTGAGACCTTTGTCGCGGCGCAGGCGGCGTGTTCTCTGGCCGGAGCCTGGGTGTCCAGAGTGTTCTCCATGCGGCACGTCCGACCCCCCGGCGAGACCACGTTCCGCCGAGCCAGCTTCTCGGTCGCCAATGGTGTCGAGCTGGTCAAGCGATCCCGTGCGCTGATGGTGTCCTCTCTGGTCGGGGCCGCCGCGACGCAGCTGGACAAGTCCATTCTGCTGGGCCACGTCAGTGCGCAGGAGCTGTCGGCCTACTTCCTGGCCCATGCGATCGGCTCGATGCCGCTGGCCATCGTGGCAACACCGATCGTCCAGTATTTCCAGCCCAAGGTGTTCGCGGTCCACGATCCACGCGGCAACCCGGCCCTGACGGCCGTGCTGCGGCGGTTTGCAGCCTGCATCGTGCTGTCGATGGGGGGGGTGGCACTGTGTTTCGCCGTGTTCGGTCACACCCTGATCGCCTGGTGGCTGCCCGATCGGCACATCGCGCAGCTCGTCATGGCCTATGCCGACCTGCTGGTGGTGGCGTATCTGGTGGCCGGCGTGGGGTACATCCCTTACGTGATGATGGTGGCCGAGCGTGGGTATGCCTTCAATGCCAGGCTCGCCGTGCTGGCTGCAGCGTGCCTGCTGGGCGCTGTGGTGCTGGCTGCGTTCCGGTCCAGCGCGCAGACGGCCTGCATGGCGTTCATCGGCTACTACATGGTCGTGACGACCGGTCTGTTCTGGAGGATGTTCAGGAAGTGAAACCCTTGCAAAAGACCATGTCGCGCATCCGATACCTTTCCAGGGAATGGCTGACGGGTTTCGCGTCGCTGTTGCCGAATGATGTCCTCTCGACGCGATTGAGGGTTCTGATCTACCGCGCCTGTGGTTTGGGGATTGCATCCGATGCGCTGGTGTACAGGAATGTGCTGCTGCTTGGCAAGGTGTCCGTCGGGAGCGGCAGTTCGATATCCAATAACTCCTCGATCAATGGCGCGGCGGCGGGTGTGCATATCGGGTCCGACGTCATGATCGCACCAGGATGCTGCATTGTCGCCTTTGATCACGGCATGCAGATGGGGGAGGTTCCGATGATCCGCCAGCCACTCGTCGAGGCGGCCATCACCATTGGCGATGGTGCATGGATTGCGGCCAATTGCACCATCACCAAGGGCGTGAGGGTGGGCCGAGGCGCCATTGTGGCGGCCAATTCGGTCGTGACCCGTGACGTGGATGATTTTACAATAGTGGGCGGTGTGCCTGCCCGGTACATCAAGTCAAGGATCGGATAGAGGAGCACGCATGTTCAAGGACAAGACACTCATGATCACGGGGGGAACTGGTTCGTTCGGCAATACCGTGCTGAGCCGTTTCCTGAAAACCGATGTCAAGCAGATCATCATCTTCTCCCGCGACGAGAAGAAGCAGGAGGACATGCGCATCGCGTTGCGCAGTCCGAAGGTGCGGTTTGTCATCGGCGATACCCGAAGTCCGGAGTCGATCACGAAGGCCATGCGTGGGGTGGATTACGTCTTTCACGCCGCTGCGCTCAAGCAGGTGCCGTCGTGCGAGTTTTACCCGATGGAGGCCGTGCGTACCAATGTGACGGGTACGGAGAACGTCATCAACGCCGCCATCGCCAACCAGGTCAAGCGCGTCGTGCTGCTGAGCACGGACAAGGCGGTCTACCCGATCAATGCCATGGGCATCTCCAAGGCGATGGCTGAAAAAGTGCTGGTCGCCCAGGCGCGTGCATTGAGCGGCAGCGACGGGCCCGTGCTGTGCGCCACGCGGTATGGCAACGTCATGGCCTCGCGCGGATCGGTGATTCCCTTGTTCATCGAGCGCATCAAGGCCGGCGAGCCACTGGGGATCACGGATCCGAACATGACGCGGTTCCTGATGTCCCTGGAGGATTCCGTCGACCTGGTCCTGCACGCATTCGAGCATGGTGCGCAAGGCGACATCTTCGTCCAGAAAGCCCCTGCCAGCACCATCGGAGACCTGGCGATCGCGTTGAGCGAGATGTTTGGCGTGCCGATGAACACCAACATCATCGGAACGCGCCACGGCGAGAAGCTGTATGAATCGCTGGTTTCCCGCGAGGAAATGGCCAAGGCGGAGGACATGGGGCGTTACTGGCGGGTACCTGCCGACAACCGCGATCTCAACTATGAACTCTTCATCTCGCAAGGATCTCCCGAGGCCAACGCGGTCGATGACTACACGTCCCACAATACCCAGCGACTGCGTGTGGCGGAAATCAAGGAGCTGCTCCTGACCCTGGGTTTCGTGCGGGAAGAGCTGGCGAGTTTCCAGGGGGCGCGCGCATGACGGCAGATGTGGCCGGTGCAACCGTCGCTCAGGGCGGCCGGGACCGTCCGCTGCTGTCCATCATCATCCCGAGCTGTAACCGGCATGCATACCTCGTGTCGATACTGGAGACACTGCTCGGGCAGACACAGGCCGAACTGGTGGTGAGCGACAACAGCGACCAGCCACTGGAGGCGGACGTGCTCCAGGGCCTGCACGCGGGAAACCGGGTGGTCTATCGCCACCACGTCGGCAAGCTGAGCGTGGTGGAGAATTTCGAGCGCGCGCTCGGGCTCGCCTCGGGGGAGTATCTGATCTTCATCGGCGACGACGACTGCGTGGGTCCGTGCATCGAGGACATCGTGCGCTGGGCCAGACGCCATCAGGTGGATGCCCTGGTGTCCTACGGAGAGCGGTTCGTGGCCAACTATTTCTGGCCGGAAGTCACGTCGAAATACTTCGGTGGAGGCTATGCCGGGAAGATGTTCCTGGCGCCCCACACGGGCGGGGTGCGCATCCTGGATACCCGGCAAGAGATCCGTGCCGCCGCCAGCCGTCCAGGTGTCGGCCTGGGGGAAATGGCGCGCGCCTACCATGGCATCGTCAGCCGGGAACTCGTCGAGCGTGTCATCCAGAAACACGGGCAGCTCTTTGGTGGCGTGAGTCCGGACATCTACAGCGCGACCTTGCTGAGCCATGAGGCGCGCCGTGCGTGCCTGGTGGACTATCCCTTCGTGATCCCCGGCGCTTCTCCGCGCAGCACGGCCGGAGAGGGTGCCGCCCGACAGGACACTGACAAGCTCAAGGGGCGCGAGCACATCACGCGGTTCGGCGACCAGCTCCAGTGGGACGATCGCATTCCCGCTTTCTATTCCCCGGTCACGGTCTGGTCCTATTCCCAGCAGAAGGCGCTGGACAAGCTGCCGGGTCATGGGCAATGCCTGAATTTCCCGCGCCTGTATGTCAAATGTCTGCTGCAGTATTGGGGGCACCGCGCCGCCGTGCGTGCTGCCGTCGGGCACTGGAGGCAGCACGGCAGCCTGCCAGAACTGCTGGGTGGGGTGGCGAGCGCAGTGCTCGGCGAGCTGTCCGCGCAGGTGCGCCGGGTGTGGTACCGGTTCGCCACGCCGCCGAAGGCGTTCAGCGGACTGCAGACGATCGGTGCCGCCCACGACCATCTCCAGCAGAATCTGAACGCATGGGTGCCACCCGCGCAGGATGTTTTTGACGGCAGACCATGACGCCCGGGCAGCATCTGGCAGGAGCAGGCACGCCGACCGGGCAGCGCATCGGCCCGGAATGGCTGTTCCATGCGCTGCTGTTCCTGCCCAGTCTGGTGATGGTCGGCCTGCGACAGAGTTCGATGGCCGCCGGTCTCCTGCTGTATCTGGTCCTGCTGTGCCTGTATTTTCTGGCCCAGAATGCACACAGGCCCTGGCAGATGCGCGTCGCCTCGCTCAGGCCCATCGTGCTGACGGCGGCCTTCTTGCTTGGATTCGTGTTCTTTCACGCCTGGGCGTTGCTGGGGGTGGGTGTCCAGTTCAATGCCGGGCGTTTCTTCGGCGGGTTCTTCGTCTTTCTGGGCATGGTGCTGGGGGCCGCCTGCGTCGCGGAATGCCTGGTCCGATTGCCAGCCGGGCTGCTGGATGCCTGGGTCCGGCGTGCCTTGTGGTTCATGCTGGCCAATGCTCTGCTGGGCTTGCTGGGGGTTCCGCTGTTTGCGTACACGACGCACAAGCCCGTGGGCATGTTCTCCGAGCCTTCGCACTTTGCGCTGGTGCTGGGCCCCTTGCTGGCCTACGTCTGCGCGCTGCGCCTGCGCCACCATGGCGCCATCCTGGTGGCGGCCTTTCTCTGGGGGCTTCTGGTGCAGAACATGACCACGGTGATCCTGGTTCTGCTGTGTGGTGCGCTGGTGTTCGGCCTGAACTGGCGCATGGTGCTGGTTCCGGTCGTGCTGGGTGCGGTCGCAGTGTCGCTGGATGTGGAGTATTTTCTCGCCCGGGTCATGATTTCCGGGGACTCCGACAACCAGTCGGTCCTGGTGCTGCTGCAGGGCTGGGAGTCGGCCTTCATCCTGCTGGACAAGACGCATGGGTGGGGCGCCGGTTTTCAGCAGTTCGGGTTTGTCGATGCGGTGGGCGACATTGGTTCCAGGATTTCCTCCAGCGGTGAGGATGGATTGAACAAGTTTGATGGCGGCAGCACGGCAGCCAAGCTCGTGGGCGAGTTTGGTGGGTTTGGCGTGGTGGTGCTGGTGGCGTATCTGCTGTATTTTCTGCGCGCGCTGCTGCTGCTGCGGCGCGCCCGTGTCCGGCCAAGTGCCGTCAACCCTGGGGACGTTCTGTTGACGGCTTGTCTGTACGTGTTCATCGTCGAGTTGTTCGTGCGCGGTGTCGGCTATTTTTCACCTACCTTGTTTCTGGCACTGGCCGCCGCGATGCGACTGCCTGCTGCCTGGGGCCAGGGTTTCCGCCACCGCAGGAGGGTCGGTCCATGACGCGGCAACACCTGGTCGTTTCCGCCGTCAACCTCACCGAGGGGGGGACGCTGACGGTGCTGCGTGAATGTCTGCGGGCGGCACGGCAGGCATTGCCGGAGTCCTGGGAGATCACCGCTCTGGTGCACCGGGCTGACCTGGTGGAGGTCCCCGGCATCCGCTGTCTGGAATTTCCGGACATCAAGCGCCGCTGGCTGTCACGGGTCCGGTTCGAGTATTTCGACTGCCGTGCCTTGGCCCGTGACCTGAAGCCGGATTTCTGGCTGGCCTTGCATGACATGTCCCCGCGGGTCGGCCCCGTGGCGCAGGCGGTCTATTGCCACAATGCCATGTGCTTCTACCGCATGAGTCTGCGGGAAGCATGGCTGGATCCCAAGCTGGTCCTGTTCTCGTGGTTCTATGGGCTCCTGTATGGGATCAACATCCGGGCCAACCAGGCAGTGATTGTCCAGCAGGACTGGATTCGCCAGGAGTTTGAACGCCGATACGGGATTGCCAACGTGGTGGTGGCGCATCCGTTGCTGGATCCCGCCATCCCGCGCGTGGCATCGAAGCGGCAGGGTGCGCGGTTCTTCTACCCGTCTTTTCCGCGGGTCTTCAAGAATTTCGAGGTGCTGCTGGAGGCCTGGGCGCTGCTGTGTGAAGACCCGTCCTGGTCGGGCGAACTGGCGGTCACGGTCGATGGCAGCGAGAATCCCTACGCCCGTGACCTGATCCGCCGGCATGGGGCGCTGCGGAACGTGCAGTTCACGGGCAGATTGACCCATGCACAGGTGCAGGACCAGTACCGCCGCAGTGATTGTCTGGTGTTTCCTTCCCGGCTCGAAACCTGGGGGATGCCTCTCAGCGAGGCCAAGCAGCACGGTCTGGCGGTCCTGGCCTCCGATCTGCCCTACGCCCATGAGGCCATGGGTGAATACGATGGTGTCCGGTATTTCCCGCCTCAGGATGCGCGTGCGCTGGCGGACCTGATGCGCGGTTTTTCCCGTGGTGATCTGGCATTTCTCCCTGTGCAGGCCAGCCCGGTGCATGCGCCCTACGCACGCGACTGGGCCGGACTGCTCCAGTTGATCCTGAACCTGTCACCTCCTCGCGATGCACCCCACGGTGCTCTGCGCTGAGGTTCATTTCTGTCCGATTGGATCGACACTATGAAAGCGACCTTGTCCGTTGTCAGCCATGGCCATGGACCCCTTCTGCAGGCGCTGCTGCGCGACCTTTGCCGGCAGGACGGCATCGCCGATTGCAGTGTCGTGGTCACGTTGAACCTGGCGACCGAGGTGCTGGAGGTGGCGGCGTATCCGCAGCTCGCCATCACCGTGCTGCGCAACGCCGAGCCCAAGGGCTTTGGCGCCAACCACAATGCCGCATTCCTGCACTGCCGTTCCCCCTGGTTTGTCGTCGTCAACCCGGACATCCGTCTGCCCGACGCGACGGCCGTGGCGCGGCTGTTGCGCTTCGGTTCGGACGGACCGTCTGCGGACACGCCAGCGGTCGAGTCGGGTGTGCGGGTGGGACTGCGTGCGCCCGTGGTCACCAACTCGGCTGGCCAGAGGGAAGACTCCGTGCGGGCGCATCTGACGCCGCTGTCCTTGCTCAGGCGTGCCTGGGCGAAACAGCGTGTCCCCTTGCGACCGGCGCATCCCGCCGTGAAGGGTGTGCCCTTTTTCTGGCTGGCCGGCATGTTCATGGCCATCCGCAGCGATGCCTTCCGCGAGGTCGGGGGTTTCGACGAGCGGTTTTTCCTCTACTGCGAAGACTATGATCTTTGCGCACGCCTGTACCTGACCGGCCATGGCGTGGTGCTGGATGACACTGTCTCGGTCGTGCATGACGCCCAGCGCGACAGCCACCGGTCCGGCAAGCATCTGCGCTGGCACCTGGAGAGCCTCTTCAAGGTCTGGACATCGCGTGCGTTCTGGCGTGTGTGCTGGCACGGCTGACGTTGTTTTTTGACTGCATTTCGGGGGCGCGCACCGTCTCTAGGCCCTTAAACATTGCTTTACACCTTGAGCTTGTGCTGGGGGTGTGCAATGGGCATCGTTGATGCGTGAACTTTGACACAGGTTCCAGCGGCAATCTTTGCTACAACGGCGGCCGGGTGCGGTGTCGGTGCAGTGCTCAGGGCTTGGAAGGCAATGGCATGGTGTTTCTGATTGTTTCGTTCTGCGCGGCGTTCGTCGTCACGCTGCTGATGGTGAAGTCCTCCGCCAGTCATGCTCACCTCTCGGGTGATACCGACAAGGACCAGCCGCAGAAGTTCCATGCCCGCGTGGTGCCGCGCATCGGGGGCATCGGCATCCTGATCGGTGTGGTGTGCGGTGGTCTGGTCGCGGTCGAGAAGGGCGTGCCGGACTGGCAGCTGCTGGTGGCCCTGATCGGATGCAGTCTGGTGGCCTTCGGAGCGGGCCTGATCGAAGACTTCACCAAGCGCGTGACCCCCAGGCAGCGCCTGCTGGCCACGGTCGCCGCGGCGGGGCTCGCGGTCTGGCTGGCCGATGCCATCATTTCCCGCACCGGCATCCCCGGCGTGGACAGTCTCCTGCTGATCGCGGGCTTTCCGCTGGCGCTCACGCTGCTGGCGGTCGCGGGCGTGGCCAATTCGGTCAACATCATCGACGGCTTCAACGGACTCGCGTCGATGTGCGTGGCCATCATGCTGGCCGCACTGGCCTACGTGGCGTTCCAGGTGGGCGATCTGGTGATCATGCAGTGTGCGCTGATCGGCCTGGGTGCCGTGCTGGGCTTCTTCGTCCTCAACTACCCGCTGGGCCTGATCTTCCTCGGCGATGGCGGCGCCTATTTCCTGGGCTTCTGGGTCGCAGAACTCGGCATCCTGCTGGTCCACCGCAACCCGTCGGTGTCCCCGGTGTTTCCGCTGCTGCTGTGTGCCTACCCGATCTTCGAGACGCTGTTCACCATGTACCGCCGCCGCGTGATCCGTGGCCGCCCGGTGGGACTGCCTGACGCCACCCACCTGCACAGCCTGATCTACCGCCGCCTGATGCGCTGGGCCATCGGCAAGCGTGATGCGGCCAACCTGCTGCGCCGCAATTCGATGACCTCGCCCTACCTGTGGGCGCTGTGCTCCATGTCGGTGGCACCGGCCGTGCTGTGGTGGGATGACGGGCAGGCGCTGTCGATCTGGCTGCTGCTGTTCTGCGTGTCGTACATGGTGATCTACCGGGCCATCGTCCAGTTCCGCACACCCCGTTTCCTGCTGCGCAAGGCGGACCACTGGGCCGTGCCGGTCGAGGAACTCTGAGAACCTTTCGGGGGTTCAGGAGAGGGCGTGGCCTAGCCGTGCATGCGAGTCCAGCTGCGCGAGAATCTGCGCCCGCGCCGGCCGCATCCCCTTGCCCCCGAAGCTCGCCACCCGCCCCGCCCCCGTGATCCCCGCCAGCCCCGGCGCGTGGTCGCAGTAGATGCCGATCGTCGGTCGGCCCAGTGCCGCCGCCAGGTGCGAAAATCCAGTGTCCAATCCGACGACCTGTTGCGCCTGGTGCAGCACGGCGGCGGTGTCGGCCACGCTCAGGAAGGGCGGCACCAACCCCGCGCAACCCTCGGCGATGCGGTCGGCGCGGGCGTGTTCTTCCGGACTGCCCCACAGGACCACCGGCAGCAGCCCCGCCGCACGCAGGTGCAGGCCCAGCGCGATCCAGTCCTCCTCCGGCCACAGCTTTTCTGGGCGGCTGGCGCAGGGAATGAGCACGGCATACGGCTGCGGCACCTGCCACTGACCTGCCGGTGGTGACAGGCCGAAGTCGGGCGGCGTGTCGGGCATCGCGTAGCCCAGACTGGCTGCGGCGAGCCGGCGGCAACGCTCCACCGCCTGCAGGTCGCGGGGCACCGCAAAACGGTCGCGGTAGAACCAGGACGCGGCCGGCTCGCGGATGCTGGCC
>JAAFKB010000033.1 GCA_013299055.1 Sphaerotilus sp. | reverse complement strand
CAACCTAGGAGATATTTGCATGAAGAAGTCTCTGCTCGCTCTCGCCGTTCTGGGCGCATTCGCTGGTGCCGCTTCGGCTCAATCGTCGGTCACGCTGTACGGCAAGGTTGACCTGGGCGTCGGCAAGACCGCCAACTCGACCGACAAGCAAGTCCTGGACGCCCATGGCAGCCGTCTGGGCGTGCGTGGCGTGGAAGATCTGGGCGGTGGCCTGCGCGCCATGTTCGGTTTCGAGCACCGTTTCAGCCCTGACACCGGCGTCGGCGCTGGCACCAACTCGACCGGTGCCGCTGGCGGCGCCAACCCTGCAAGCGTGTTCTGGCAAGGTTACTCGACCGTCGGTCTGGGCGGCGCGTTCGGCACCGTCAACCTGGGTCGCCAGTACACCGCAGCCTTCATCCTGGCGCAAAACGCATTCGACCCGTTCGGTGGTGACACCGTCGGTGGCCTGCGCGGCAATTCGCTGACTGGCGCTGGCGCTGGCGCTCGCATCCGCACCCAGAACTCGCTGCGCTACGACGGCACCTTCGGTGGCCTGAAGGTCGCTGCCGACATCGCTGAACTCGAAGCTGGCAGCCCCAACAAGCGTCCGTACTCGGTCGCCGTGCAGTACGCTGCCGGTCCGCTGCTGGCCGCTGTCGGCTACGACAACCCGACGGGTGCCAATGACAACCTGATGACGGCTGGTGTCGGCTTCACCTTTGGTCCGGCACGCATCACCGCAGCCATCGGTTCCGGTGAAACCAATGCAGCGACCAACAACAAGATCAAGCAGGGTATCGTTGGTGCATCGTTCAACGTCGGCGCTGGTCGCGTCCTGGTGGGTTTCGCCCAGCAGAAGATCGGGACCACCCTGGTCGCTGGCACCAGCACGGGTCTGACGGTCAAGAAGACGTCGATCGGCTATCGCCATGATCTGTCCAAGCGCACGCAGCTGTACACCGATGTCAGCCGTGTGAGCTGGACTGCTTCTGGCACGGAAAAGAACGCCTACGACTTCGGCGTCCAGCACAACTTCTGATCCACGCGCCTGCGCAGGCAGGCGTGCTGATCGAAGCCAAGCCAAAAAGCCACCTTCGGGTGGCTTTTTTCATGGAAGCCTGCATCCACCGTGCAGGCCATATTGCCTGGAACGCAGATGAACCGGATCTTGCAAATCGCCGCCGTCGGGGTGGTGGTGGCGCTGCTGTGTGGCTGCGCTGCACGGCCGACACCCGCTGATCTACCTGCCACGGCCCCCGGTGAAACCTGGTCCGTGCAGCGCCTGCCTGGCAAGCGCATCACCGAATACACCCCTGCCATGCGCGCCGGACACCGCTGCACCCAGGCCCGCGCCAACCGATCCGCCAGCCTCTGGCGCCGCAGCCTGCGTCTGGAGCCCCAGGACTGGCGCAAGCTGCAGTTTTCCTGGTGGGTCGACTCCCTCAGCCCCGAGGCCACCGTCGCCGAAGTGGACCGGGACGATGCCGCCGCCCGGCTCGTGCTCGCCTTCGACGGTGACACCGCGCGCCTGTCCTCGCGCAACCAGATGCTGTTCGAGCTGGCGCACACGCTCACCGGCGAGGCCCCGCCTTACGCCACGCTGATGTACGTCTGGGACGCCCACCTGCCCGTGGGCACCATCATCACCAACGGCCGCTCGGACCGCATCCGCAAAATCGTGCTCGAATCCGGCCCCGCCCGGCTGCGCCACTGGCGGCACTACGAGCGCGACGCCCAGGCCGATTTCCTTGCCGCCTTCGGAGAAGCCCCCGGCACGCTGATCGGCATGGCCTACATGACCGACGCCGACAACACCCAGGCGCAGGTGGAAGCCTGCTACGGGCCGGCCACCTTGCGGTGAGCTGAGCGGATCTTGGCCCGCAGGGTTTTTCGCGGGATTTCATTGCTTGCATTTCGCTGACCGCGCTGGCACCCTGCGCCGATGACCGTTTTCCTGCTCCGCCGACTGGCCCAAGGCGTGCTGGTGATGCTGTCCGTGGCCCTGATCGCCTTCATGCTGTTCCGCTATGTGGGCGATCCGGTCGTCTCCATGGTCGGACAGGACGCCACCCCCGAACAGCGCACCCAGCTCCGCGCCGACCTGGGCCTCGACCGCCCCGTCCCCGTCCAGTTCGCCCGCTTCGTGGCCCAGGCCGCACAAGGCGAATTCGGCCTGAGCCTGCGCCAGGGCCGCAAGGTCTCCGCCCTCATCCTGGAGCGGCTGCCCGCCACGCTGGAGCTGGCGCTGGTGGCCGCCGTGTTCGCGCTGCTGGTGGGCATTCCGATGGGGGTGTTCGCGGCGCTGCGGCGCGGGCGCTGGTCGGCGCAGGCGCTGATGCTGTTCTCGCTGCTGGGCGTGTCGCTGCCGACCTTCCTCATCGGCATCCTGCTCATCCTCGTGTTCGCGGTCTGGCTGCACTGGCTGCCCAGCTTCGGCAGAGGCGAACTCGTGGCGCTCGGTGGCTGGCAGACCGGCCTGCTCACGCTCGATGGCTGGCGCCATGTGCTGCTGCCGGCGGTGACGCTGTCGATCTTCCAGCTCACGCTGATCCTGCGGCTGGTGCGCGCCGAGATGCTCGAAGTGTTGCGCACCGACTACATCCGCTTCGCCCGTGCGCGGGGCCTGGGCGACCGGGTGGTGCATTTCCGCCACGCCCTGAAGAACACCCTCGTGCCGGTCATCACCATCACCGGCCTTCAACTTGGCTCGCTGATTGCTTTCGCGATCATCACCGAGACCGTCTTCCAGTGGCCCGGCATGGGGCTGCTGTTCATCCAGGCCGTGCAGTTCGCCGACATTCCGGTGATGGCCGCCTACCTCTGTCTGATCGCCTTGATCTTCGTGCTGATCAACATGGCCGTCGACCTGCTGTATGTGGCGGTCGACCCACGCCTGCGGGTGGCCGCGACCCCTGCCGGGCACTAAAGGAGTTTGCGCATGACGACTTCCAAGCCCCTCTCCGCGCTGCTGGCCAGTCTGGTGCTGCTCGCCAGCCCGGCGGCGCAGGCCGTGACGCTCAAGGTGGCGAACCAGGGCGATGCCGTGTCGATGGACCCGCACTCGCTCAACGAATCGCTGCAACTCAGCTTCACCGGCAACGTGTATGAACCGCTGGTCGGACGTGACAAGAAGCTGGGCGTGGTGCCCGGACTGGCCTCCTCGTGGAAGCAGACCTCGCCGACCGTGTGGCGCTTCGATCTGCGTCCCGGGGTGAAATTCCACGACGGCGCGCCGTTCACTGCCGACGACGTGGTGTTCAGCTTCAAGCGCGTGGCGGGTGACGGCTCGGACATGAAGAGCTACGTCTCCAGCATCAAGGACGTGCGCAAGGTCAGCGATCTGGTGGTGGAGATCGAGACGGCCACCCCCTTCCCGATCCTGCCGGACGTGCTCACGCTGGTCTACATGATGAACCGCGCCTGGAGCGAGGCCAACAAGGCGACGACCCCGGTGGACCGCCGCAAGGGCATCGAGAACGTCGCGTCCTTCAAGGCCAACGGCACCGGCCCCTTCCGCGTCAAGGAGCGCCAGCCGGGCACGCGCACGGTGCTGGTGCGCAACTTCCAGTACTGGGACAAGGTCGAGAGCAACGTCGATGAAGTGGTGTTCACACCGATCGGCAACGACGCGACCCGCGTGGCGGCGCTGATGTCCGGTGAGGTGGACGTGATGGAGCCGGTGCCGCTGCAGGACGTGGCGCGGCTCAACGGCAACCCGTTGCTCACCGTGATGCAGGGGCCGGAGCTGCGCACCATCTTCCTCGGCATGGACCAGAAGCGCGACGAGCTGCTCTTCTCCAGCGTCAAGGGCAAGAACCCGTTCAAGGACGTGCGGGTGCGCCAGGCGTTCTACCAGGCCATCGACATCGAGGCGATCCGCAGCCGTGTCATGCGCGGTGCGGCGACGCCGACGGCGCTGATGGTGGCGCCGGGCATCAAGGGCTTCGTGCCGGAGATGAACAAGCGGCTGCCGTTCGACCCGGAAGCGTCGAAGAAGCTGCTGGCCGAGGCGGGTTATCCGTCGGGCTTCGAGGTGACGATGAACTGCCCGAACGACCGGTATGTCAACGATGGCGAGATCTGTCAGGCGGTGGCGTCGGGGCTGGCGAAGGTGGGGGTGAAGATCAATCTTCAGGCCGAGAGCAAGGCCACCTACTTCCAGAAGATCCTCAGCCGCAACACCAGCTTCTACCTGCTGGGCTGGACGCCGGGCACCTACGATTCGCACAACCCGCTGACCTCGCTGCTGGCCACGCCGAACGACAAGGGCCAGGGCCAGTTCAACCTCGGCAGCTACAGCAACCCGAAGGTGGACGAGCTGACCCTGAAGATCCAGAGCGAGACCGACCAGGGCAAACGCAACGCGATGATCGCCGAAGCCTTCAAGTTGCATGCCGATGAGATCGGGCATCTGCCGCTGCACCAGCAGGCGCTCGCGTGGGGCATGAAGAAGTCGGTGGCGCTGACGCAGTTGGCCGACAACATGATGTTCTTCAAGTGGGTGACTGTGAAACCATGACGGTGGCGACGGCACACCGTGGTGGCTGGCGCGACAGCGAGGTCTGGCACAGCTTCACGGGTTCTCCCGCGGCGATGGGGGCGGCGATCGTGTTCGCGGCTTGCCTGATCGCAGCGTTCGGGGCGCCCTGGATGGCGCAGCACAACCCCTTCGACCTCGCCAGTCTGGACCTGATGTCCTCGCGTCTGCCGCCTGCATGGTCCGCCGAAGGGCAGCGGCTCTACCCGCTCGGCACCGACGACCAGGGCCGCGACATTCTCTCGGCCGTGATGTATGGCGCCCGCATCTCGCTGCTGGTCGGGATGGCGTCGGTGCTGCTGTCGATGGTGGTCGGGGTCGGGCTGGGGCTGCTGGCGGGGTTTGTCGGCGGACGCACGGACGCGCTGATCATGCGGGTCTGTGACGTGATGCTGTCCTTCCCGTCGATCCTGGTGGCGTTGCTGATCGACGGCGTGGGCAAGGCGCTGTGGCCGAACGCGCACGACCTGCTGGCGTTCTCGGTGCTGGTGCTGGCGATCTCGCTGACCGGCTGGGTGCAGTACGCCCGCACGGTGCGCGGCTCGACGCTGGTGGAGCGGCAGAAGGACTACGTGCAGGCGGCGCGGGTGATCGGGGTGGCGCCGCTGCGGATCATGCGCCGGCATGTGCTGCCGAACGTGCTCGGGCCGGTGCTGGTGCTGGCCACGGTGCAGGTGGCGACCGCGATCATCACCGAGGCGACGCTGTCCTTCCTCGGCGTGGGGGTGCCGCCGACCTCGCCCAGCCTGGGCACGCTGATCCGCACCGGCAACGACTTCCTGTTCTCCGGCGAGTGGTGGATCACGGTGTTTCCGGGCGCGATGCTGGTGCTGATCGCGCTGAGCGTGAACCTGCTGGGCGACTGGCTGCGCGATGTTCTCAACCCCCGGTTGCGTTGATGTTCTGGTGATGCCTTGGTGAAACCTCTGCTTGAAGTCGATCACCTGCGGGTGGAGTTCGCCCACCGCCACGGTGCGCTGCGGGCGCTGGATGACGTGTCCTTCAGCCTCGCGGCGGGCGAGATCCTGGGTGTGGTGGGCGAGTCCGGTGCGGGTAAATCGCTGACCGGCGCGGCCATCATCGGCCTGCTCGACCCGCCCGGCCGCATCGCCGCAGGAGAGATCCGGCTCGACGGCCGCCGCATCGACCACCTGCCGCCTGACGCGATGCGCAAGATCCGCGGCAGGCAGATCGGCATGGTGTTTCAAGACCCGCTGACCTCGCTGAATCCGCTGTTCACGGTCGGGCAGCAACTCGTCGAAACCATCCAGACGCACCTCGGTTTCGACCGGCAGGCGGCGCGGGCGCGGGCCGTGCAACTGCTGGCCGACACCGGCATCCCCGCACCCGAGCTGCGGCTGGACCACTACCCGCACCAGTTCTCGGGCGGGATGCGCCAGCGGGTGGTGATCGCGCTGGCGCTGGCCGCCGAGCCGCGGCTGGTCATCGCCGACGAGCCGACGACGGCGCTCGACGTGTCGATCCAGGCGCAGATCATCGCGCTGCTGAAACGTGTCTGCCGCGAGCACGGCGCAGCGGTGATGCTCATCACCCATGACATGGGCGTGATCGCCGAGACCTGCGACCGCGTGGCGGTGATGTACGCCGGGCGCATCGCCGAGATCGGGCCGGTCGGGGCGCTGATCCACCGGCCGGCGCATCCGTACAGCGTCGGCCTGATGGGCGCGATCCCGTCGATGGACGAGGACCGCGAGCGGCTGCTGCAGATCGACGGCGCCATGCCACGGCTGAACGCGATGCCCAGCGGCTGTGCGTTCCATCCCCGCTGCGAGCGCGTGATCGACCGCTGCCGCAGCGAGCGGCCCGAGCTGATGGCGACGACGGGCGAGACCCGTGCCGCCTGCTGGCGGGTGTCACCGCCGGAGGTCTCGGCATGACGGCGCCGCTGGTGGAGGTGCGCGATCTGGCGAAGACCTTCGATGTCTCGGCGCCGTGGCTGAACCGGGTGATCGAGCGCCGGCCCAAGCAGTGGGTGCATGCGGTCGATGGCGTGAGCTTCGAGATTCCGCGGGGGCAGACGCTGGCGCTGGTGGGCGAATCCGGCTGCGGCAAGAGCACGGTGGCGCGGCTGCTGGTGGGTCTGCACGCGCCGACTCGTGGCGAGGTGCGGCTCGATGGTCAGCCGCTGCACGCCACGCTTGCCACGCCGCAGGGGCAGGCATTGCGGCGGCGGCTGCAGATGATTTTCCAGGATCCATATGCGAGCCTGAACCCGCGCTGGACGGTGGCGGACATCGTCGGCGAGCCGCTGCTGGAGCACGGCTTGCTGACAGACCGCGCCGCGCTGCGCGAGCGGGCCGCCGAGCTGCTGACGCAGGTGGGGCTGGCCGGTGCCGACCTCGACCGCTTCCCGCACCAGTTCTCCGGCGGTCAGCGTCAGCGGGTGTCGATCGCCCGTGCGCTGGCGACCAGCCCCGAGTTCCTGGTGTGCGACGAGCCGACCTCGGCGCTCGACGTGTCGGTGCAGGCGCAGGTGCTCAACCTGATGAAGGATCTGCAGCGCGAGCGCGGGCTGACGTATCTCTTCATCTCGCACAACCTCGCGGTGGTGCGGCATGTGAGCGACCGGGTGGGCGTGATGTACCTCGGGCGGCTGGTCGAGGTGGCGGACAAGCGGACGCTGTTTGCACGGCCGCGCCATCCGTACACGCGGATGCTGCTGGACGCGATTCCCGACATCCGCATGACCGGCCGGGCGCGGACGCCGGTGCAGGGCGAGGTGCCCGATGCGCTGAATCCGCCCGCCGGCTGTGCGTTCAATCCGCGCTGTCCGCACGCCAACGCCCGTTGCCGGGCGGAGCGGCCAGTGTTGACCGAGGTGGATGGCGTGCGCGTGGCATGTCACGCGGTGGAAGAGCGCCGGATCTGAGCCGGCGGAGCCAGTGGCTGTTTCAGCGGCGCAAGGCGCGAGCGCACTCGCTGGCCAGCGCCGGGCCGCGGTAGATCAGCCCGGTGTAGACCTGCACCAGATCCGCACCCGCCGCCCGCTTGGCCTTGGCATCCGCCCCGCTGAGCACACCGCCCACGCCGATGATCGGGTACGCGCCGCCCAGCTCGGCCCGCAACTGCCGGATCACGTTGTTGCTCGCCTCGAACACGGGCGAGCCGGACAAGCCCCCTGTTTCCTCCGCGTGCTTCAGCCCCTTCACGGCGTCGCGGCCGATGGTGGTGTTGGTGGCGATCACGCCGTCGATGCCGTTGTTCCGCAGCGTCGCGGCGATCACCTTGACCTGCGCCTCGTCGAGGTCGGGCGCGATCTTCACGAACATCGGCACCGTGCGGCCGTGCTCCTTGGCGAGCTGCAGCTTGCGCGCCTGCAAGGCCGAGAGCAGCGCGTCCAGCGCCTCGTCGCTCTGCAGCGCCCGCAGGTTCTTGGTGTTCGGGCTGGAGATGTTGACGGTCACGTAGTCGGCGTGCGGGTAGACACCCGCCAGCCCGATCAGGTAGTCATCGACCGCGTTCTCGATCGGCGTCACGGCGTTCTTGCCGATGTTCAGCCCGAGGATGCCCCCGGCGCGCCGGAAGCTGGTCGCCCGCTTCACGTTGGCGAGGAAGCTGTCCAGCCCCTCGTTGTTGAAGCCCAGCCGGTTGATCAGCGCGTTGGCTTCCGGCAGGCGGAACATGCGCGGCTTCGGGTTGCCGGGCTGGCCTTTCGGGGTCACGGTGCCGACCTCGATGAAGCCGAAGCCCATTGCGCCGAGGCCGTCGATGCAGCGGCCGTTCTTGTCCAGTCCCGCCGCCAGCCCGATGCGGTTCGGGAACTTCAGCCCCGCCACCGTCACCGGATCGCTGACGCGGCGGTGCGCCCAGAGGCATTGCAGCGGCGTGTTCTGCAGCCGCGCGATCGAGTCGAGCGTGAGTTCGTGGGCGGCTTCCGGGTCGAGTCCGAACAGGAAAGGGCGGGTGAGGGCGTAGGGAACGAGGGCCATAATCGTGCGATTGTCCCTGATTCAACGACCCCGATTTCCCTTCCCGATCACGCGCGCCACCATGACCCAAGACGAACTCAAGGCCCTCGTCGGCCAAGCTGCTCTCCAGTACGTGCAACCCGGCACCATCGTCGGTGTCGGCACCGGCTCCACGGTGAACAAGTTCATCGATGCCCTCGCCACCGTCAAGGACACGATCCGCGGCGCCGTCTCCTCGTCCGTCGCCAGCACCGCTCGCCTGCAGGCGCACGGCATCCCCGTGTTCGACGCCGCCGACGTGGACGCGATCCCCGTCTACATCGACGGCGCCGACGAGATCGACGCGGCCGGGAACATGGTCAAGGGCGGCGGCGCCGCGCTGACCCGCGAGAAGATCGTCGCCGACCTGGCCGAACGCTTCATCTGCATCGCCGATGAAAGCAAGCTGGTGGACGTGATGGGCCGCTTCCCGCTGCCGGTCGAGGTGATCCCGATGGCGGCGGCGCAGATTGCCCGGCGCTTCCAGGCAGCCTACGGCGGTGACGCGACCCTGCGCGCGGGCGTCGTGACCGACAACGGCAACCACATCCTCGACGTGCGCGGCCTGCAGATCACCGACCCGCTGGCGATGGAAACCGAGGTCAACCAGTGGCCCGGCGTCGTCACGGTCGGCATCTTCGCGCGGCACAAGGCGCGGGTCTGCCTGCTGGGCACGGCGTCAGGTGTCCGCACGATCACCTACTGAAACTCAGGAGTCCGCCGATGTCCGCCGCTGTCCATGTCGTGAACCACCCCCTGCTGCAGCACAAGCTCACCTATGTGCGCAGCCAGGACACCACCACCGACAACTTCCGCCGCCTTGTGCGGGAGATTGCGGCGATGCTGGCCTACGAGGTCACGCGGGATCTGCCGACGGAGCTGATCGACATCCAGACCCCCGTGGCGGCCACACGCTCTCCCGTCATCAGCGGCAAGAAGCTGTGTCTGGTGTCGATCCTGCGGGCGGGCAACGGGATGCTGGACGGCATGATCGACCTGTTGCCCGGCGCCCGCGTCGGCCACATCGGGCTGTACCGCGACCCGGCGACGCTGCAGCCGGTCGAGTACTACCTGAAGCTGCCCGAGGACATCCAGGAGCGCACCGTGATCGTCGTGGACCCGATGCTCGCCACCGGCCACTCGGCGGTGGCGGCGCTGCACCGGCTGAAGGAGGCGGGCGCGACCAGCCTGAAGATGGTCTGCATGATCGGCGCGCCCGAGGGGGTGAAGACACTGACCGAGGCCCACCCGGACGTGCCGCTGACACTGGCGGCGCTCGACAGCCACCTCAACGACCACGGCTACATCGTGCCGGGGCTGGGGGATGCGGGGGACCGGATCTTCGGGACGAAGTGAGCCTCAGCGGTGGCCCAGCAGGCTGCCCAGCATCCCGCCGCCCAGCACCGAACCCTCTTCCTGCGAGCCGCCGTTCTGTGGCGCAGCGGCGAAGATGCGGCTGGCCAGGCGCGAGAACGGCAGGCTCTGCAGCCACACCGTGCCTGGCCCCGTGACCTTGGCAAAGAACAGCCCTTCGCCGCCGAACAGCGCGGTCTTGATCTTGCCGACGTACTGGATCTCGAAGTTGACGTTCGGTGTCAGCGCGACGATGCAGCCGGTGTCCACCAGCAGTGTCTCGCCGTGGCGCAGCTCGCGCCGCACGATGCTGCCGCCCGCGTGGACGAAGGCCAGGCCGTCGCCTTCGAGCTTCTGCATGATGAACCCCTCGCCGCCGAAGAAGCCGACCGAGAGCTTCTGCTGGAAATGGATGCCCAGCGAGACCCCCCGCGCCGCGCACAGGAAGGCGTCCTTCTGGCAGATCAGCATGCCGCCGAGCTGGCGCAGGTCCATCGGCAGGATCTTGCCGGGGTAGGGTGCGGCGAAGGCCACGCGCTGCTTCACGCTGGCGTGGTTGGCGTAGACCGTGGTGAACAGCGACTCGCCCGTGATCAGCCGCTTGCCCGCGCCGAGCAGCTTGCCCATGAAACCACCGCCGCCACCCGCGCCGTCCTTCGCCCCGTCGCCGAAGACGGTGTCCATGTCGATGCCGCCTTCCATGAACATCAGGCTGCCAGCTTCGCCGATGGCGGCTTCACCGGGATCGAGTTCGATCTCGACGAACTGCATCTCGTTGCCCTTGATCTCGTAGTCGATCGCGTCCATGCGGGTCGGGTCGCTGGAACGCATCGCCGTCGCCGGGGCAGGAGACGGACTGGGGGACGGGCTGGGGCTGGCGCTGGAGTAGGAGTCGAAGAGGGACATGGCGAGGGTCTCGTGTGGAGAAAAACGTTGGTGGGCGACTTCAGCGCAGCAGTGGTGCCCGCAGCCGCTGGAACTCGGCCGGTGCCACGTACTGCAGTACCGGCCTGGCGCGTCCCTGCGGATCGAGCGCGACCACCACGCCGTGTTCGGGATAGAGCAGATGCACGGTGCCGTCCGGCGTGGCGAGGCGCTCGGGTGGCGGGCCGAAGCGTTCGATGGCGGTGGCTTCGTCGAAGCGTGCCACCGGCAGGAACACCAGACCGGCGATCGGTGCGGTCAGCGCGGCGGCGTGGTCGTCCGGGGCGAGCGTCAGGCGCCAGGTGCCGCTGGGCTGCGGCGTGCGGCCGGTGGCGCGGTCGGCCCAGGCTTGCAGCGTGGCGGCGTCGGCGCGGCCGGTGAGCACGAGCTTGCCCTGCACGAAGCCGGCGTTCACGCGCTCCACATGGCCTTCCAGCGTCAGCCCGGCCTGCGCGTCGCGGACCAGCGCGAGCTGCAGCGGCTCCTCGGGCCAGCGGCGAGCGGCCTGTGCCAGCGTGCCGTGGCCGAGGTCGAGGCCGAAGACCAGGCTGCTGCCATCGGGCCGGCGCTCGATCTGCCAGGGCAGGTCCGCGACCGCCACCTTCACCGGCGTGTCCGCGCTGCGCAAGGTCTGCCAGATCCAGGGGGCGACCAGTGCCGCCACCAGGAACACCAGCGTGCCGAACAGCAGCAGCCCGACGATGCGCCCGGTGCCCAGCCGGCTGGATGGGGTGGGGTCACTGGACGGCATGGCCCATGGCCCGCAGGCGGCTGGCGGAGAACTGGGCGGCTTCGCCCTGGCGGTTGATCTGCAGGAACTGCGCGTAGTGTTCGGCGGCGCGGCGGCTCTGGCCCATGCCGTCGAGCGCATAGCCCTTCATGAACAGCACGCCCGGATCGCCCGGCAGCAGGCGGTCGAACTGCTCCAGCGCCTGGTAGGCCGCGCCCGGATTGCGCAGCGCCAGGTGCAGCGAGGCGCCGAGCTTGTGCGCCTGCGCCTCCTGCGGGTAGACGTTGCGGGCGTTCTCGGCGTAACGCTGGGCCTCGCGCTGCTGGCCCAGCGCCTGCAGGCACTGGGCCATGCGCAGGTTGGCGGCGTAGTCGCGCGGGGCCGTCTGCAACGCCTGGGCGAACTGGCGCTGTGCTTCCGGCAGCGCCTTGCGGGCCATGGCGAGTTCGCCATGCTTGCAGGCTTCGATGGCCGGGCGGATGCGGCGCAGGCTGGCGGTGCTGTCCATGAACCGCTCGCGCTGGCGGGGGGCCTTGGCACTGGCGGCGTACTGCGTCTCGGCCGCCTGTCGGGCGTTGTCCAGGCGCTGGGTGCTCATGGGGTGGGAGGAGAACATGGTCTCCAGCATCCCCGGCTGTTCCTTGTGCTGGCGGACCAGCAGCGCGTGGAGCTGGGTCATGCCGCTGGCGGGGTAGCCGGCGCCGACGAGGTATTCCTGCCCGAGCGCGTCGGCCTGGTGTTCGTTGTCGCGCGAGTAGCTGGCCAGCAGCGCGCTCGCACCGATCTGGCTGCCCAGGCCGATCAGCGGCGACCAGGCCGAGTCCTGTGTCGCCACCGCCAGCGACACCATCGCGACCTGCGCCACCAGGGCCTGCCCCTGGCGCTGCGCGGCGTGGCGGGCGTTCACGTGGCCGAGTTCGTGACCGAGCAGGGCGGCGAGTTCGGCTTCGTCCTGCATCTCCACCAGGATGCCGCGGGTCACGCCCATCGCGCCGCCGGGGAAGGTGTAGGCGTTGACGTAGTTGGCGTTGAGCGCGCGCACGTTGTAGGGCATGTCGCGGCGGTGGACCTGCCCCAGCAAGCCCTGGTTGACGCGGCTGAGGTAGGTGTTGACCTCAACGTCCTGCACGGCGCCGAGGTCTTGCGAGAACTGGTGCGGGGCCTGCTGGGCGTCGGCCTGGCGCTCGTCCGCTTCGCTCATGCCGACCATGATGCGCTTGCCCGAGACGGGCGAGACGGCGCAGCCCGCCAGCGCCGTGGCGGAGGTGCCGGCGGCGAACAGCCACAGCGTGTCGCGGCGGGTCAGGCGGTTGCGGCGCAGGCGCTCGGCGTGGGCGTCGTGCGGATGGGTCATGGGCGGTCTCCGGGGGTGTGCAGCCAAACAGTCGTCCGATTCTAGGCAGGCCCGCCCCAGGTCCGCCAACTTCGCCACAATCGCCAGCATGGACAACTCCCTCGACTCCCCCGCCGCCGCACCCACCCACCTGATGGTGCTGACCGGCGCCTCGCGCGGCCTGGGTCTGGCGATGGCCCGCCAGTGGCTGCGCACGCCCGGCCGCCACCTGATCGCCGTGGCCCGCCGCCCCGACACCACGCTGGCGGACTGGGCGGCGCAGCACGGCAGCGCCTGCACGGCCTGGCCGCTGGACCTCGCCGACGCCCCTGCCGCTGCGCAGCAGCTCGGCGACTGGCTGGCCACGCAGACCGTGGACCGCTGGGCCAACGCCACCTTGCTCAACAACGCCGGCGTGCTGTCGCCACTGGGGCCGATCGGGGCAAGCCGTGCGACCGAGCTGTCGAACGCGCTGCGGGTGGGGCTGGAGGCGCCGATGCTGCTGACGGCGGCGTTCCTGCGCGGCACCGAGGGCTGGTCGGCGCGGCAGGGCGGGGCGGTCAAGGTGCTCAACATCTCCTCCGGTCTGGGCCGGCGGGCGATGGCGGGCAGCGCGTCCTACTGTGCGGCCAAGGCGGGGATGGACCACTTCAGCCGCGCCGTCGCGATGGAGGAGGCGCAGCGCCCGCACCCTGCACGCATCGTCTCGCTGGCGCCGGGCGTCATCGACACCGACATGCAGGGGCAGCTGCGTGGGGGTGATCCGGCGCTGTTCCCGGACCGGCTGCGCTTCGTGCAGCTGCAGGAAGCCGGTCTGCTCGACAGCGCCGAGGCCGCGGCCGCCAAGGTGCTGGCCTGGCTGGCGCGAGCCGACTTCGGCGCACAGCCCATCGCGGACGTGCGCGAGGGCTGAGCTGCGCGCCGAAGCGCCTGCGGCTTACTTCCAGTTCGCGGCGATCAGCGGCACCAGCGCGGTCTGCTGGGCGGCGGTGAGCGTGGTCTGTCCGACCGCGGGCGGGGCAAAGGCGGCCATCGCGCTGACCAGCCGGTCCACCTGCGTGCTCAGCAGCACCTTGCCGTCGGCGGTCCTGAACTGCTCGATCTGGCTGGACTTGCCCGCGTACCAGTTCTGTACCGTCACCTTGTCGGTGGTGCCGAGGAGGCTCATCTCCAGATCGCTGCCCGACTTGCGCCACCAGACCTGCTCGCGGCTGACCCCGGCGAAGAGCTGCAGCGTGTCCACGCCCGTGGTCGTGTTGTCGGACTCGACGATGCGGTCCTGTCCTTCGCCACGGCCGAACTGGTAGGTGTCGTTGCCCCAGGAGCCGTCGAGCGTGTCGTTGCCGGTGCCGCCGTGCAGGGTGTCGTTGCCGCCCAGGCCGTACAGCGTGTCGTTGCCCCCTGCGCCGGTCAGCACGTTGACGGCACTGTTGCCGGTGAGGGTGTTGTTCAGCAGGTTGCCAGTGCCGTTCAGGGCGGCGGTGGTGAGCAGGGTCAGGTTCTCGATGTTGGTGGCGAGGATGTGGTGGACACTGGCCCGGACGAGGTCGGTGCCTTCTCCGGTCAGTTCGGTGACCACGTCGCCTGCTGCATCGACGACATAGGTGTCATCCCCCTCGCCGCCCGTCATCGAGTCGTTGCCGGTGCCGCCGTCCAGCACGTCCTGTCCGCCGTAGCCGAAGAGCTGGTCATTGCCGGCCAGTCCGTTCAGCACATTGCGCAGGTCGCTGCCTTCCAGCTTGTTGGCGAGCGCATTGCCCGTGCCGGTGAAGACCTTGCTGGCGATGTCTGCTGGCGTGTAGGCGTAGCCGTTGACGACCAGGTTTTCGAGGTGGGCGCCGAGGGTATAGCTCTCGGGGGTGACCACGGTGTCCATGCCGCCATCGACCGTCTCGACGAGGACATCCAGGATGTCGTTGGCCGGACTGTCCATCGGGCTGACCAGCAGGTAGCGGTCATTGCCCGCGCCGCCGATGAGGGTGTCGCGCCCGCTGCCGCCGGACAGGGTGTCGTCGCCCGCACCGCCGTCGAGCCGGTCGTTGCCACCCAGACCCATGAGCTGGTCATGGCCGGCACCGCCGGAGACCGTGTCGGCTTGCCAGGTGCCGTTGATGGAATCGTTGCCGGTGGTGCCGGCGAAGACGATGGCCTTGAGGTCGCTTTCCGTCCACTGGGTGCCGTCGGCGAACTGGACGACCTGGATGCCGCTCACGCCACCGCCGATGTTCATGCCTTCGGGCATGCTGGGGCCGTAGTTGTAGAAGCGGTCGATCGTGACCGAGTCCGTGGTGCCGCGGATCGCCAGCACCAGCGAATTGCCGGAAGCCGTGACGCTGATGTCGCTCTTGGTGATGGCGCCGGTGAACTGTAGCGTGTTGACGCTCCTGGCCCAGTCGGCGTGGCCGACGATGGTGTCCTGGCCGTCGCCTTTGCCAAAGTAGGCGATCAGACTGGCCATGCCACCGGTGGAGAGAACGTCGTTGCCCGCCCCACCGTAGAAGCTCAGCGTGCCTTCATCCCCATTCAGGCGGTCGTTGCCGGCACCGCCATAGAGGGTGTCGCTGCCTTGGATGCCGTTGAGCGAGTCGTCGCCATCGCCCCCGTAGAGCACGTCGTTGCCGCCAGCACTGCCGATGAGCGTGTCGTTGCCGGTGCCGCCGTCGAGCCAGTTGCTGCCAGCGCCGCCGTCCAGCAGATCGTTGCCGCTGTAACCGTACAGCGTGTCGTTGCCTGCGCCGCCGTTGAGCACGTCGTCGAGGTAGCTGCCCTGGATGGTGTCGTTGCCTGCGGTGCCTGCGAAGACGATGGCCTTCAGGCTGTCGGTGGTCCAGGTGGTGCCGTTGGCAAAGCGGATCTGCTGCACGGCGGTCGGTGTCCCGCCGATGTTGCTGCCGATCACGCCAGCGACGGAGTTGTAGAAGCCGGCGATGGTGACGCGGTCGGTCGTGCCCCGCAACGAGAGGACGACGCTGCTGCCACTGACCGAGACATCGATGTCGGTCGGGACGATGCCAGCGCCAAACTGCAGCACGTCGTTGTAGAGGGTCGCGCCGCCGTTGAGCGCCAGCAGATCCTGGCCGTCGCCGCGGTTGAACGTGATCAGATCGGTGCCCAGACCACCGGAGAGCGTGTCATTGCCGAGGTTGCCGGTGAGGCTGTCGTTGCCGTCTTCGCCGATCAGCACGTCATTCCCGGCGTCTCCGATCAGGGTGTCGTTGCCCAGTCCACCGGTCAGCAGATCGTCGCCGAACAGGCCGTTGAGCAGATCGTTTCCGGCGCCGCCGTCCAGCACATCCGCGCCGGAGTAGCTGCCGTAGAGGGTGTCGTTGCCACCGAGGCCGTACAGCGTGTCATTGCCGCCCGCACCCGTGAGCACGTTGGCGGTGTCGCTGCCGGTGAGGACATTGGCCAGCGTGTTGCCGGTGCCGTTGAGGGCGGTGCCGGTGAGCGTCAGGTTCTCGACATGGGCGCCCAGGGTGTAATTGATGCTGCTGCGGACGGTGTCGTTGCCGCCGCCAGCGTCGCCAAGCTCGACCACGGTGTCGCCGACGGCGTCGACGGTGTAGGTGTCGTGGCCGATGCCGCCGGTCATCACATCGTTGCCGCTGCCGCCGTCGAGCCAGTCATTGCCCCCGAGGCCGAGCAGGGTGTCGTTGCCAAGGCCTCCCGTGAGGGTGTCGTTCTGGACGCTGCCACGGATCGCATCGCTGCCGGTGGTGCCGGCGAAGACGATGGCCTTGAGGTCGTCCATCGTCCACGACGAACCGTCGGCGAACTTGACGAGCTGCACGCCCGTCATGCCACCGCCGATCAGGGTGCCTTCGGTGCCGGGTGGTGCGAAGTTGTAGAAGCTGCCGATGGTGACCGAGTCGGTGGTGCCGCGGATCGACAGCACCAGCGAGTAGCCGGACACCGACACCGCGATGTCGCCCTTGGCGATGGCCCCGGTGAATTGCAGCGTGTTGACGGCGCTCGCCCAGTCCTGGTGGGGCGCGATCGTGTCCTGCCCGTCGCCGCGGCCAAAGTAGGCCGTCATGCTGGCCATGCCGCCGGTCATCAGCGTGTCGTTGCCGGCGCCGCCGTAGAAGTGCAGCGTGCCCATGTCGCCGCGCAGGGTGTCATTGCCCGCGCCGCCGTGCAGGGTGTCGTTGCCCTGGATGCCGTTGAGTGTGTCGTTGCCTGCCAGACCGTAGAGCAGGTCGTCGGTGGTGGTGCCCAGCAGATTGTCGTGGCCTGCGGTGCCGTTGCGTGTGATGCCCATGGATCCCCCCTGAAGATGGCGAAATGATCAATCGCGAGAACAAGGGGCGATTCTTGCGTTTCAGGGCATCCTTGACGAGATGTGGCGGTGCCGATGCCCCCGCGTTCGAGGGGGTCGGATGGACTTGGGGTCTTCAGGCGTCGAAGTCGATGCAGCCGTCCACGCTGGCCTTCAGCGACGCATAGAACGCGCCCGAGAACACCATCGCGCCGGGCAGCACGAGCACCATCGCGAGCTGCCCCAGTCCGAGCGCGGCCAGCAGCCCCGCCAGCAGCAGCGACAGCACCAGATCGGCCAGCAGCCAGGCCACGCCGTAGACGACGAAGGCGCCCAGGTTGCGCCAGGTCGCCGTGGCGCTGATGAACAGCGCCTTGCCGACACCGGCACCGGTGCGCACGATGACCATGGGCGCGTGCCAGAGCGTCAGCACCAGCGGCAGCATCAGCATGGCGCGCAGCACCATGCCTTGCTGCAGCGCGCCGATGGCGTCGAGCGTGGCGTCGGCCGAGGTCTCGCTGTCGCGCATGGTGGCCCAGGCGTCGGCCATGCCGGGGTCCAGCGCGTCGGCCAGCAGCAGCAGCAGGAAGGTACCCACGGCGTTGACCCCGCCCAGCTGCAGCAGCGCCGCCCGGCTGGCCGAGCGCAGCGGGCCGATCAGGTGGGTCACGAGCGGACGCTGGCCGGCCTGCACGGCAGTGGCCGCCTCCACCCAGCCCGCCGACAGCGCCGGCAGCAACATCGCCACCAGCACGGGCCCGATCCAGGGCAGCCCCAGCAGCAGCGCCATGCCGAAGACCATCAGGCCGAAGAGGCTGGCCAGTCCCAGCGTCTGCTGGCGCGCCAGGTGGACGCCGCTGAGCATCCACTGCAGGCCGTCGCGGGGGGAGGCGACTCGGAGTTTCATCGTGGGGTGCCTCAGCGCGTCCAGTGCCAGGGATGGCCGACCCGCTCGCGCAGCACGCGCTCGAAGTGGGTCGGGTCGTGCGGCTTGAGCATGCTCGCCTCGCGGGGCAGGTGGAAGTCCCACAGCCGCGAGGTCCAGAAGCGCAGTGCGCCGGCCCGCATCATCGCCGGCAGCAGGCGCAGCTCGTCGGCGCTCATGGGGCATTCGGTGTCGTAGGCGGTGACCATTGCGCCGGCCCGCTGCTCGTCGAGGCGACCGGTGTCGAGGTCGATGCACCAGTCGTTCAGGCACACCGCGAGGTCGAACAGCCAGGTGTCGACGCCCGCGAAGTAGAAGTCGAAGAAGCCGGTGAGCTTCTCGTGGCCGGGCAGGCCGTCGAACATCACGTTGTCGCGGAACAGGTCGGCGTGGACCGGGCCGCGCGGCAGGGCCAGGTAGGCCGCCGACTGCGCCACATGCTGCTGGAAGGCCAGCTCGTCCTCGATCAGGCGGCGTGCCTCGGCGTCCATGTGGGGCACGACCACCGGCACCGTCTCGACCCACCAGTCCAGCCCGCGCAGGTTGGGCTGGTGGCGGGGGTAGTCGCGGCCGGCGAGGTGCATGCGGGCGAGCATCTGGCCGACCTGCTGGCAGTGCCAGATCGACGGCGCGAGCTGGTGACCACCGGAGAGCTTGTCGACCAGCGCCGCGGGCTTGCCGCAGACGGTGTGCAGGATCTCGCCGGTTGCGTCCGCCTGCGGGTCCGGCACCGGGATGCCGGCGGCGGCCAGGTGCTTCATCAGGTGCAGGTAGAACGGCAGCTGCTCGAACGTGAGCCGCTCGAACAGGGTCAGCACCCACTCGTCGTCCCGGTCGGTGGTGACGAAGTAGTTGGTGTTCTCGATGCCGGAGGTGATGCCGCGCAGTGCGGTGACCGATCCCAGACCCAGACGTTCGACGAGCGCGTTGGCCGCGTCGAGGGACACTTCAGTGAAAACAGCCATCGGCAATCGGGGAAAGTGAGGACAGGGGAGACGTGCGGGAAGGCGGCGTGATGCGCTTGGCATTGTAGGTGCCGCGCTGGAGACGATCGCCGACAATCCCCCCATGCACACGCCCACCGACGCCACCGCACCCGCCGACCGCCCCACGATGCTGCTGGTGGACGGCTCCAGCTACCTCTACCGCGCCTTCCACGCGATGCCCGACCTGCGCAACGCCGAAGGCGCACCGACCGGGGCGATCTACGGGCTGATCAACATGCTGCGCCGCTTGCGCGAGCAGGTGCCCAGCGCGCACGCGGTCTGCGTCTTCGATGCCAAGGGGCCGACTTTCCGCAACGCCTGGTATGACCAGTACAAGGCCCACCGCCCGCCGATGCCCGACGACCTGCGGCTGCAGATCGAGCCGATCCACGAGGTCGTGCGGCTGATGGGCTGGCCGGTGCTGGAGGTGCCCGGCATCGAGGCGGACGACGCGATCGGGACGCTGTGCAAGGTCGCCGTCGAGCGGGGGCACCGCGTGGTGGTCTCGACCGGCGACAAGGATCTGGCGCAGCTCGTCAACGAACACGTCACGCTCATCAACACGATGACCAACGAGACGCTGGACATCCCCGGTGTCGTCGCCAAGTTCGGTGTGCCGCCCGAGCGGATCATCGACTACCTGACGCTCATCGGCGACGCGGTGGACAACGTGCCCGGCGTCGAGAAGGTGGGGCCGAAGACGGCGGTGAAATGGCTGGCCGAACACGACTCGCTGGAGGGCGTGATGGCCGCGTCGGCGTCGATCAAGGGCGTGGCCGGCGAAAACTTGCGCAAGGCCCTGGACTGGCTGCCGATGGGCCGCAAGCTCATCACCGTGAAGCTCGACTGCGACCTCGCACCCCATATCGCCGACTGGCCGGTGATGGACACGCTGGCGCTGCGGCCACTCGACAAGCCGGGACTGCTGGAGTTCTACGTGCGCTATGGCTTCAAGAGCTGGCGCTTCGAGCTGGAGAAGGAGCTGCTGGCGGTGGCGAACGCCGCGCTGCAGGCCGCTGCCCAGGCCAGTGCGCCGAAGCCGGTCGGGCACATGGATGACCTGTTCGCCGAATCACCGGGCGACACCGAGGCGGCGGACACGGGCGCACCCGTCGGTGTCGGCATGGGCCGCTACGACACCGTGCTGACCCGCGAGGCACTCGACGGCTGGCTCGCCACGATCCGCAGCGCCGAACTCGTCGCACTCGACACCGAGACCGATTCGCTCGACCCGATGCGCGCCCGCATCATCGGCCTGAGCTTCGCCGTGCGGGCGGAAGAGGCGTGTTACCTCCCGCTGGCGCACGACTACGCGGGCGCGCCGGCGCAGTTGCCGCTGGACGAGGTGCTGGCGCTGCTGAAGCCGTGGCTCGAAGACGCCAGCGCGGCCAAGCTCGGCCAGAACATCAAGTACGACACCCACGTCTTCGCCAACCACGGCATCCACGTGCGCGGCTACCGGCACGACACGATGCTGGAGAGCTACGTGCTCGAAGCCCACAAGCCGCACGGGCTGGAGAGCCTCGCCCAGCGCCACCTCGGCCGCAGCGGGCTGAGCTATGAGGATCTGTGCGGCAAGGGTGCGCACCAGATCCCGTTCAGCCAGGTCGATGTCGAGCGGGCCTCGCGTTATTCGGGCGAGGACAGCGAGATGACGATGCAGGTTCACCAGACGCTGTGGCCCGAGCTGACCGCGCCCCAGGGTGCCGGCATGCGCCACGTCTACGAACATATAGAGCTGCCGACCTCGGCGGTGCTGGTGCGCATGGAGCGCCACGGCGTGCTGCTGGACGCGGACGTGCTGGCCCGGCAGAGCCAGGAACTGGCCGAGCGGCTGGTCGTGCTCGAAGCCAAGGCGCATGAACTGGCGGGGCAGCCGTTCAACCTTGGCAGCCCGAAGCAGCTCGGCGAGATCCTGTTCGTCAAGCAGGGGCTGCCGGTGAAGAAGAAGACTGCCTCCGGCGCACCGAGCACGGACGAAGAGGTGCTGCAGGAACTCGCCGCCGACTACCCGCTGCCGGCGGCGCTGCTCGAATACCGGGGCCTTGCCAAGCTCAAGAGCACCTACACCGACAAGCTGCCGCTGATGGTCAATGCCGCGACCGGGCGCATCCACACCAACTACGCGCAGGCGGTGGCCGTGACCGGGCGACTGGCGAGCAACGAGCCGAACCTGCAGAACATCCCCATCCGCACCGCCGAGGGCCGCCGCGTGCGCGAAGCCTTCATCGCCCCACCCGGCCACCGGTTGATGAGCGCCGACTACTCGCAGATCGAGCTGCGCATCATGGCGCACCTGTCGGACGACCCGGCGCTGCTGCGCGCCTTCGCCGAAGGGCACGATGTCCACCGGGCGACGGCGAGCGAGGTGTTCGGCGTGCCGCTGGCGGAGGTCAGCAGCGAGCAGCGCCGCTACGCCAAGACCATCAACTTCGGGCTGATCTACGGCATGGGCGCCTTCGGGCTGGCGCAGAGCCTGGGCATCGAGGTCAAGGCGGCGCGGGACTACATCGACCGCTACTTCGCCCGCTACCCCGGCGTCAAACGCTACATGGACGAGACGCGGGTGCTGGCCGGTGCGCAAGGCTTTGTGGAGACGCTGTTCGGCCGCCGCATCACGCTGATCGACATCCAGGGGGGCAGCGGCCCGCGCAAGGCCGCTGCCGAGCGCCAGGCGATCAACGCGCCGATGCAGGGCACGGCGTCCGACCTGATCAAGCTGGCGATGGTCGCCGTGCAGGCCGCGCTCGACGCCGAGGGCCGCGCCACCCGCATGGTGATGCAGGTCCATGACGAACTGGTCCTGGAGGTGCCCGAGGCGGAGCTGGACTGGGCCCGCGAGGCGATCCCGCGCCTGATGGCGGGTGTGGCGCAGCTCAAGGTGCCGCTGCTGGCGGAGGTCGGCGTGGGCATGAACTGGGACGAGGCGCACTGACCGCCTCGGCCTCTGGCGTCAGGCCAGCAGTGCCTGCAGACGGCGTCTGGTGCGTTGCCAGACCGTGTTGCGGGCCGCGAGGTAGTAGCGCACGCGGCCCAGTGCATGCGCATCGACGTGGTGCGCTTCGGGCAGCCGGGTCAGCTGCAGGTGCGGGGGGTGGCCGGGTGCGTCGTAAGGCGAGCCGCCGACGCCACAATGCACGCTGGTGCCATCGAAGCCGCCGTTGCGCACCAGACTCTGGCGCGGGTAGAGCACCATGCCGCCCTGCATGAACAGGCTCAGGTACCAGCGGATGAACCATGAATCCGCTCGGCCGGCGCGCTGGCGCTGGAGGATGGAGAAGTAAGGGTAGGCACCGCCCAGATCGAACTGCCGGCGCAGACCCGGCTGGCGCTGCAGGGTCGCGAAATCGCGCATGGTCGGGTCGAACCGGTGCCAGGCCCGTGCCCAGGTCGCCCAGCCCCAGGAACAGGCCATGGGCAGGAACACCGCGTCGTGGTCGCTGCCGGGGTCCACCGGGACCATGTGGCCAGAGATCTGCATCACGTCCTGGTCGCTGGCGTAGCGGTCCAGGGACCGGTTCATGAAGGCCAGGAAGGTCGGCGCCAGCACCAGATCGTCTTCGACCACGACGACCCGACCGTGCGCCTGCACCACCCGCGTCACGCCAGAGATCACCGAGTCTGCCAGCCCCCGGTTACGTCCGGCCTCGACCACCTGCTTGCGTGGATGCGGCAGCGTTCGGGCGATGCGCCGCACGGCCTCCACCGCTTCGGCGTCGGCCGCCCCCTTTGCACCATCGCAGAAGAGATAGAGCGGGCTCTCAAGGAACTCCGGATTGCAGGCCAGCGACTGCAGGCAGCGCAGCGTGTGCTGTGGGCGGTGGTAGAGGAACAGCGCGATCGGGGCCGGGGTGCCTGTCGGGTCCGGCGTGGTGGCAGACAGGGCGAGATCGGTCAGGAACGGCATCAAGGCGCTGGACGGGGCCGTGCCGCGAGGGTGCGCTTTGGGTGGAGGGCACGGCGAGAACAGCAGGGTGGACATGGGGGGTGTGGAGCGGCAGGGGATCGTGCCACTCTAGCCAGCCCCGCCGACTTGAACAGCCCGTCACCGCGCCGGGGCTCCCCTGCTTCGGGGGTGGGTACTGTTCGGATCGTGGTCTGCCGTGAACTCTCGCCTGCCTCGGGTCTGTGTCGGCTGGGGAGAACCCGCTCCTCGGGACCGGGGATCAACCCGGGCGCTGCAGCCCGTCGTGCAGCGCGATGAACTCCTGCGTCAGCCGGTGCCGGGGATCGAGGTGGATCAGCGGCAGCGACTGCTCGTGCGACTCCTTGACCTTGACCGTCGCGGACAGGCAGGGCTGCAGCACCGGCAGCCCTTCGGCGATCAGCTCCGCCACCAGCTTGCGCGGCAGGCTGGCACGGGCCTGGAACTGGTTCACCACGATGCCCTCGATGCGCAGCGCCCGGTTGTGGTCGGCCTGGATCTCCTGCAGGTTCTCCAGCAGCGCGTACAGCGCCCGGCGCGAGAAATCGTCGCAGTCGAAGGGCACCAGGCAACGCTCGGCGGCGATCAGGGCCGAGCGGGTGTAGAAGTTCAGTGCGGGCGGCGTGTCGATGTAGACGCGGTCATAGCCGTCGGCCAGCTCGTCGAGGGCATCGCGCAGCTTGTAGATCTTGTAGCGTGACTCCAGCTTGCCGTGCAGCTCTTCCAGCGCCGGGCTGGAGGGCATCAGGTGCAGGTGCGGGAAGGGCGTCGGCACCACGAACTCGGCTGTGCTGCGTGGTTGCAGCGTGAACTTGAGCGTCTGCTCGAACAGACCTGCGAGATCTGCTGTCAGCCCATCGGCCTGGGCCCCCAGCAGGTAGCGCGTGGTGTTGCCCTGTGGGTCGAGGTCGAGCACGAGGGTGCGCAGGCCCTGCTGTGCGCTGATGGCAGCGAGGTTGCAGGTGATGGTGGACTTGCCGACACCCCCTTTCTGGTTGAACACGACACGGCGCACGGGCGCAGACTTCAGCATGGACATGGGCAGATTCCTGGACTCTGGTGGGCGACGGGATGCGGCCATTGTGCCCAGTCACTGTGCCGGCGGATGCGTTGCAGCGTCGCGACGGTGCATCAGCAACGCTGCAGCCTGACGCGATCGCGATGCGCTAACGTCCCCCCGGTACCGGGGTCTGCGGGGAGCGGGCTGCGGAGTACCAGTTCAGAATTTTGCAGATCAGGGGGGTGGGGGCCGGGCACTGCGCCTGGGACATCCCCTGCGGTCGGCAAACAGGCAGTCACCATGGCAGCAGCTCCATCACGCGCACTCGCGATCAAGTTCTCTGGCTACTGGAGCGAATACAACCGTGGTCTGTTGCCGCGGCGCTCGGGCGTGTTCTGTGTCTACCGGGCGCATTTCGACGACCAGAGCAAGACGACGACCATGCACGAGCTGCTGCACATCGGTGCGGCCTCCAACGTCCACGAGTGTCTGGCCGACCATCCGCAGGCGGCGCAGTGGCGTGCCTGTCTGGGGCCGGCCGAGTGCCTGTCCTTCAGCTTCGGCTCGGTCGTGTCGTCCGATCTGGCCGCCTGCGAGATGGCGCTGGTGATGCAGCACCGCCCGCGCTGCAACGCCCCCGTGCCTGCGGTCTGCCCCTTCGGTCGCGTCACGCTCAAGCTGACCCACCGCACCCCGTTGCTGCAGACCCGCTTCACCGTGGGCGCAGCGGGCTCGGGCGTGATCGGCCGGCTGGGCGGGCCGCTGTTGCGCCGAGGGCTCGACTTCCTGCGCAGCTTCCAGCCGGGCTGACCCACCACGTCAGAGCCGGTTGCGCCGCCACAGGTCCGGAAACCAGCGGATCCACAAGCCCGCCACCACCAGCACGCCCACGCCACCGAGCACCACCGAGCCGACTGGCCCCAGCAGCGCGGCGGTGGCGCCCGACTCGAACTCGCCGAGCTGGTTGCTGGCGCCGATGAAGATGCTGTTGACGGCGCTGACCCGGCCGCGCATGGCGTCGGGCGTGCCGAGCTGCACCAGCGTCTGGCGGATCACGACGCTCACCATGTCCGCGCCGCCCGAGGCCATCAGCGCCAGCAGCGACAGCCAGAACGAGCGCGACAGCCCGAACACCAGCAGGCACAGGCCGAACACCGCCACCGCACCGATCAGCGTGCGCCCGACGCGGCGCTGCAGCGGCCGGCGCGCCAGCCACACCGACACCACCAGTGCCCCGACCGCCGGTGCTGCCCGCAGCAGGCCCAGCCCCCACGGCCCCGTGTGGAGGATGTCCTTGGCGAACATCGGCAGCAGCGCGGTCGCCCCCCCGAGCAGGACGGCGAACAAGTCCAGCGACATCGCGCCCAGCATCACCGGCTGCCCACGCAGAAAGCGCACACCCGCCAGCACGCTCGACCAGCTTGCCGGCTCGCGTGGCGCGGGCGGCGTGGTGTAGCGGATGCCGGTGCTCAGTCCGCAGGCCAGCAGCAGCAAGCCTGCACCCACCGCGTAGACCACGTCCGCCCCGGCCACGTACAGGAACCCGCCCAGCGCCGGCCCGCCGATGATCGCCACCTGCATCCCGCTGGAGCCGAACGCCACCGCCTGCCCCAGCAACGCCGGGGGCACCAGCAGCGCCGGCAGTGCCTGGCTCGCTGGCATCTGGAACGCCTTGGCCACGCCGAACACGGTCGACACCGCCAGGATCAGCGTGCGGCTCATCCCGCCTTCGTGGCTCGCCAGGGCCAGCACCACGGCCATGGCCATCTGCAGCAGCGTGGCGGCCAGCATGATCCGGCCCCGGTGGTGGCGGTCGGCGACGTGGCCGGCGGGCAGCGTCAGCAGCAGCGCCGGCAGGAACTGCGCCAGCCCCACCAGCCCGAGATCCCAGGCGCTGCCGGTCAGGTCGTACATCTGCCAGCCCAGCGCCACCATCAGCATCTGCGCGGCGAGCTGTGCGCTCAGGCGGGTGCACCAGAAGAACACGTAGGCGCGGTGGCCCAGTAGCGCCTTCACGAACGGAACAGCCGCGAATACTGGGCCTCGTGCTGCGCGGAGAGGATGGCGAGCATCGGCGTGTGGGCCTGGCGCTGGCTGTCGGGCAGGGTCAGCGCGTGCTCGACCTCGGCAGGGATGGCCTCGACCAGCGCGGCGAGGATGCGCTGGCCGGCGCTCTGGCCCAGCGGCACCGCCTTGATCGCGGCTTGCACCATGTTTTCCGCCCAGCCGAAGGCGTGCGCCAGCAGCGCGTCGCGCAGCGGTGCTCCGGTGCGCTCGACCGCCAGCGCGAACGCCACCGGCCACGTCGGCGCGGGTTTCATCGCCAGAAGTGCCGCGATCCGGGCATCCGGGAAGGCGAGGTCGGCATCCTGCGTCGCCAGCCATGCGCCCAGCGAGCGGCCCATCTGCTCGGTCTGCTGGCGGAACTCGCTGCTTTCGCGGGTCAGGCGCACCCAGTCGTTGAGTTCGGTGATGCGGTCCGTGTCGCGCTGGCGCCAGGCGGCATGGCAGCGGGCGACGACGGCGAGGTCGGCGCGGGCCAGCGCGAGGTGGAGCTGATCGACCAGCCAGCGCGACACCTCGGCTTCACCCTGCACGAGGCCGGCGTCGATCGCGGCCTCCAGTCCCTCGGAGTAGCTGAAGCCGCCCACCGGCAGCGCGGGCGAGGCCAGCCACATCAACTGCAGCAGCGCCGACGGGGCCAGCGTCGGCGGTTTCGGGCGGACCCTCGGCATCAGTGGTCGTGGCCGCAGCCGGGGCCGTGGACATGCGGCACGTCGGCGGCGCGCACGGCGATGCCGATCGGTCTGCCGCGTGTCGGGATGGGTGCCGGTGCATGGGCCTGTTCGTGCCCGTGGTCATGGCCGTGCCCCCCGGCGGCATAGGCGCCACCCTCTGGCTCGAACGCTGCCGACGCCTCGGTGACGATCAGGTGCATCTGGCGCAGCATGTCGGCCAGCACATGGTCCGGCTCGAACTTCAGGTGGTCAGGCTGCAGCTCCAGCGGCACATGCCGGTTGCCCAGGTGGTAGGCGGCGCGCACCAGGTCGAAGGGCGTGCCGTGTGTGCTGCAGGGGCGCACGACCAGCACCGGCTGTGGCGCCGCGATGACCCGCACCATCGAGCCATCTTCGGCCACCAGCACGTCGCCGCCACGCACCAGCGTGCCGCGGGGCAGGAAGACGCCGAGGTGCCGGCCGCTGCTGTCGGTGGCGTCGAAGCGGCTTTTCTGGCGCACGTCCCAGTCGATCTCGATGGACGGTGCGCGCTTGAGCAGGACCTGTGCGAGGCCCTGGCCTTGGGGGAGGAGCTTGTTGACGGTGAGCATGTCCCGCATTGGACCCGATCTGGACCCGGTCTGGATCCAGTGGGGCTTGCTGCGGCCAGATTCGGGCTGGGCGATGGCATTCAATGCTATTGAATGGATTGTCATCATCAACTGGATCAATGGATTTTCTCGGCCTACAGTCCGTCTCACTGACTTGACGCACCGACTTGTCTGCCACCCGAAGGAGATTTCCATGGCCGCTGACTCCGCATCCAACGCCGCATCCCGGTGCCCGTTCCACGCCCCATCGCAAGTGACCGCCGCCGCACCGTCCAACGCCGGCTGGTGGCCCCAGCAGCTCAAGCTCCAGCTCCTGCACCAGCACACCCCGCAGGCCGATCCCCTCGGCGCGGACTTCGACTACGCCGCCGCCTTCCAGCAGCTGGACCTCGACGCCGTGGTGCGCGATCTGCACGCCCTGATGACCGATTCGCAGGACTGGTGGCCGGCCGATTTCGGCCACTACGGCCCGCTGTTCGTCCGCATGGCCTGGCACAGCGCCGGCACCTACCGCACGCAGGATGGCCGGGGTGGCGCCGGCACGGGCAACCAGCGGTTTGCGCCGCTGAACAGTTGGCCGGACAACGTCAACCTCGACAAGGCCCGCCGGCTGCTCTGGCCGGTCAAGCAGAAGTACGGCCGTGCCCTGTCCTGGGCCGACCTGATGATCCTGGCCGGCAACGTGGCGCTGGAGTCGATGGGGTTCAAGACCTTCGGTTTTGCCGGCGGGCGCGAGGACATCTGGGCGCCGGAAGAGGATGTCTACTGGGGCGCCGAGAAAGCGTGGCTCGCCGACCAGCGCCACACCGGCGACCGTGACCTGGAGAACCCGCTCGCCGCCGTGCAGATGGGCCTGATCTACGTGAATCCGGAAGGCCCGAACGGTCACCCGGACCCGCTGGCCGCCGCGCGCGACATCCGCGAAACCTTCGCCCGCATGGCGATGGACGACGAGGAAACCGTGGCGCTCATCGCGGGCGGCCACACCTTCGGCAAGACCCACGGCGCGGGCGACACCCAGCACGTCGGCCCCGAGCCGGAAGCCGCGGGCATCGCAGCACAGGGCTTCGGCTGGGCCAGCACGTTCGGCAGCGGCAAGGGCGGTCACACGATCAGCAGTGGCCTGGAAGTCACCTGGACCACGACGCCCACCCGCTGGAGCAACAACTACTTCGAGAACCTGTTCGGCTTCGAGTGGGCGCTGACGAAGAGCCCCGCCGGCGCGCACCAGTGGACGCCGAAGCAGGGCGCGGGCGCCGGCACCGTGCCGGATGCACACGATCCGTCCAAGCGCCACGCCCCCGCCATGCTGACCACCGACCTGTCGCTGCGCTTCGACCCGGCCTACGAGGCGATCTCGCGGCGCTTCCTGGCGCACCCCGAGCAGTTCGCGGACGCCTTCGCCCGGGCGTGGTTCAAGCTGACACACCGCGACATGGGGCCGGTCTCGCGTTACCTCGGTCCGCTGGTGCCGAAAGAAGCGCTGCTGTGGCAAGACCCGGTACCCGCCGTGGACCACGCGCTGATCGACGCGCAGGACATTGCCGCATTGAAGGCGCAGGTGCTGGCCTCCGGGCTGACCACCGCGCAACTGGTCACGACGGCTTGGGCGTCGGCGGCCACTTTCCGTGGCAGCGACAAGCGCGGCGGCGCCAACGGGGCGCGCATCCGCCTGGCGCCGCAGAAGGACTGGGCCGTCAACCAGCCGGCCGAGCTGGCGCAGGTGCTGCAGGCACTGGAGGCGGTGCAGGCCGCTTTCAACGGTGCGCAGACCGGGGGCAAGCGCGTCTCGCTGGCCGACCTGATCGTGCTGGGCGGCTGTGCGGCGGTCGAGGCAGCGGCACAGCAGGCGGGCCACGACGTGACCGTGCCCTTCGCACCGGGCCGCACCGACGCCACGCAGGCGCAGACCGATGTGGCCGCCTTCGCCGTGCTGGAGCCGCTCGCCGACGGTTTCCGCAACCACGCCCGACCGGGGCTGGAGGATTCGGCGGCCGAGCGCCTGATCGACAAGGCGCAACTGCTGACCCTGAGCGCGCCGGAGATGGCGGTGCTGATCGGCGGCCTGCGTGTCCTGGGTGCCAACGCTGGCCACACCCCGCACGGCGTGTTCACCCAGCGCCCCGGCACGTTGACGAATGACTTCTTCGTCCACCTGCTCGACATGGGCACGCAGTGGCAGCCGTCGGCCACGGATGCGGGCGTGCTGGAAGGACGCGACCGGGCCACGGGGGCACCGCGCTGGACGGGCACGGTGGTCGATCTGGTGTTCGGCTCGAACGCCCAGCTCCGCGCGATCGCCGAGGTCTACGCGAGCCGCGACGCGCAAGCGTCGTTTGTGCGGGACTTCGTGGCCGCCTGGCGCAAGGTGATGGAGCTGGACCGCTTCGATCTGAAATGATGGGGGGATGACCTCCCACGCCCATCCCCACGACGCCACCCGCCTGCGGGTGCTGATGGCCGGCCTGTCCAGCCTGATCCTGGTGCTGGGCATCGCCCGCTTCGCCTACACGCCGCTGCTGCCGCTGATGCAGCAGCAGGCCGGGCTGGGGGTGGCGGCGGCGGGCTGGCTCGCGGCGGTGAACTACGCGGGCTACCTGAGTGGGGCGGTGCTGGCGGCGTCGATCAGCGACCTGGTGCTCAAGGACCGGCTCTACCGGGCGGGGATGGTGCTGGCCGTGCTGTCCACCGCCGCGATGGCGCTGAGCAGCGACTGGCGGGTCTGGGCGCTGTCGCGCTTTCTGGCGGGGCTGAGCAGCGCGGCCGGCATGCTGCTCGGCACCGGGCTGATCCTGAACTGGCTGATCCGCCACCAGCACCGCAGCGAACTGGGGCTGCATTTTTCGGGCATCGGGGTTGGCATGGCGGGCTGCGCGGCGGCGGTGCTGGCGATGACGGCGTTGCACCTCGACTGGCAGCAGCAGTGGTGGGCCTTCAGTTTCGCGGCGGTGGTGTTGATGGTGCCGGCGCTGTGCTGGTTGCCGCCACCGGATGCGAGCGGGGTCACGGTGGGCGGGCAGGCCATGACCGACCAGCCGCCCGGGGCGCTGTTCCTGCGGGTGTTCATGGCGGCGTATTTCTGCGCGGGCATCGGCTTCGTCGTCAGCGTGACCTTCATCGTCGCCATCGTCGATCGGCTGCCGGGCTTGCAGGGGCAAGGTGCGTGGGTGTTCCTGGTCATGGGCCTGACAGCGGCGCCCGCGGTGATCGTCTGGGACCGCATTGCGCGCCGGCTGGGCGACATCGACGCGCTGATCTTGTGCGCCGTGCTGCACATCGGCGGGATCGTGCTGCCGATCGGCGGGACGCTGGCGGCGGCGCTGGCCGGGGCGATGCTGTTCGGCGCCACCTTCATCGGGCTGGTGAGCCTGGTGCTGTCGATGGCGGGCCGCTATTACCCGACCCGCCCGGCCAAGATGATGGGCCGGATGACGCTGACCTACGGCTGCGCGCAGATCCTCGGCCCGGCCGTCACGGGTTGGCTGGCGCAGCGCAGCGGGGGCAGCTACGCCGCCGGGCTGGAGATGGCTGCAGCGGTGATGGGGGTGGGCGTGCTGCTGCTGTGCGCGCTGCGGGTCATTGCACGGCGCGGGTGACTTCGCGGGCCTGCACTTCCACCACGTCGTCGCCGGAGGTCGGGCGCTGGCTGTGACGCTGGCCGGGCTGACCACCGAAGCCGGCAGTCCAGCCCGTGCGGTGGCGCTGGAACTTCAGGATGTCCTGCAGCGTCGGGCGCCGGCCGCGCAGCAGGCTCCACAGCGTGTAGACCCCTGCGACCACGACACCCGCCACCAGCAGGCTCAGGAAGAACACCGCACCCGCCACCAGCAGCGACAGGCGCACCATCAGGCGGAGCAGGCCGCCGAAACCGTCAGAGAGGACATGCATGGGCGGTTCGATCCGGTTGGGGCTGAACAGTTCCGTCGAAGCGTTGCCGCACCGAGGCTTCGATGCCGGCCGCGTCCAGCCCGCACTGCGCCAGCAGGAAGGCCGGGTCGCCGTGCTCGATGAAGCGGTCGGGCAGACCAAGGTGCAGCATCGGCACGGTGATGCCGGCGGCGTTGAGGTGTTCGGTGACCGCAGAGCCGGCGCCGCCCATGGTGCAGCCTTCTTCGACCGTGACCAGCGCGTCGTGGGTGCGGGCCAGCTCCTCGACCAGCGCGCCATCGAGCGGCTTGACGAAGCGCATGTTGGCGACGGTGGCATCGAGCTGTTCCGCGGCCGTCAGCGCCGGGTAGAGCAGGCTGCCAAAGGCGAGGATGGCGATGCGCGGGCTGCCTGGCAGGCCGGCGACGAGGCTGGAGGTGCGGCGCACTTCGCCACGGCCCCACGGCAGCGTCTCGAAGCTGTTGCCCGTGGCCGCGACCGTGCCGACGCCGCTGCCGCGCGGATAGCGCACGGCGACCGGGCCGTCGTGGCGGTAGGCGGTGGTCAGCGACTGGCGCAGCTCGGCCTCGTCGGCGGGGGTCAGCATCGCCATGTTCGGGATGCAGCGCACGAAGGCGATGTCATACGCGCCGGCGTGCGTCGCACCGTCCGCACCGACCAGACCGGCACGGTCGAGGGCGAACACCATCGGCAGGTTCTGCAGCGCCACGTCGTGGATGAGCTGGTCGTAGGCGCGTTGCAGGAAGGTCGAGTAGATGGCGACCACCGGCCGCGTGCCCTCGCAGGACAACCCCGCCGCGAAGGTCACGGCGTGCTGTTCGGCGATGCCCACGTCGAAGTAGCGGTCCGGGAACCGCTTGTGGAACTCGACCATGCCCGAGCCTTCGCGCATCGCGGGCGTGATGGCGACGAGCTTGGGGTCGGCCGCCGCCATGTCGCACAGCCAGTTGCCGAAGACCTGCGTGAAAGTCGGCTTCGGGGGCGTGGCGGGCTTGACCAGGCCGATGGCGGGGTCGAACTTGCCGGGGCCGTGGTAGGCGATGGGGTCGGCTTCGGCCAGCCTGTAGCCGTAGCCCTTCTTGGTGACGACGTGCAGGAACTGTGCGCCCTTGCGGTCGCGCAGGTTCTCCAGCGTCGGGATCAGTGCGTCGAGGTCGTGGCCGTCGATCGGGCCGACGTAGTTGAAGCCGAATTCCTCGAAGATCGTGCCGGGCACGACCATGCCCTTGGCGTGTTCCTCGAAGCGGCGGGCCAGCTCCAGCAGTTGGGGCGTGTTCTTCAGCACCTGCTTGGCGCCTTCGCGGGCCGAGGCGTAGAACTTGCCGCTCATCAGCCGGGCGAGGTACTTGTTGAGCGCGCCGACCGGTGGGCTGATCGACATGTCGTTGTCGTTGAGCACCACCAGCAGGTTCGGCTCCTGCCCGGCGTGGGGCATGCCGCCGTTGTTCAGTGCCTCGAAGGCCATGCCGGCGGTCATCGCACCATCGCCGATGATGGCGACGCAGTGGCGGTGTTCACCCCGGATCTGCGCGCCCATGGCCATGCCGAGCGCGGCCGAGATCGAGGTGGACGAATGCGCGGTGCCGAAGGTGTCGTATTCGCTCTCGTCGCGGCGCGGGAAACCCGACAGGCCGCCGTACTGGCGCAGCGTCGGCATCCGGTCGCGCCGGCCGGTGAGGATCTTGTGCGGGTAGGTCTGGTGGCCCACGTCCCACACCAGGCGGTCGTCGGGCGTGTGGAAGACGTGGTGCAGCGCGATCGTCAGCTCGACCGTGCCGAGGTTGGACGACAGGTGGCCGCCGGTGCGCGAGACGCTCTTGAGCAGGTGGTCGCGGAGTTCGGTCGCCAGTTGCTTCAGCTCGGGGCGCGCGAGGCGGCGCACGTCGGCTGGGGACTGGATGCGGTTCAGCAGCGGATGGGCGTTCTGGGCGGTCATCGCGGGGGGATCCGTCGGTGTGCGGTCGCGGCTCAGGAGTCGCGATCGAGGATGCGGTCGGCCAGGGTGGCGAGCGCATGGACATCACCCAGCCCGGTGGCGGACAGGGCGGACAGGGCTTGGGCGTGCAGGGTGGCGGCACGTTCACGGGCGCCATCCAGACCCAGCAGCGAGACGTAGGTGGGCTTGTTCTGGTCGGCGTCCTTGCCGGCGGTCTTGCCGAGCACGTCCGAGTCCTGGGTCACATCGAGGATGTCATCGACCACCTGGAACGCCACGCCCAGCGCCGCGCCGAAATCCGACAGCGACGCCCACGCCGCGGCCGACGGGCTTCCGCAGGCGGCACCCATCAGCACGCTGGTCTGCAGCAGCGCGCCGGTCTTGCGGCCGTGCATGTCGAGCAGCTCGGTCTCGGTCAGCGGCTTGCCGACGCTGGCCAGGTCGATCGCCTGACCGCCGGCCATCCCTTCGACGCCGGAGGCGCGGGCCAGCAGGCGACACAGGCGGGCCTGCAGCGCGTCATGCACCACGTCCGTACCGGCTTCGGGCGGCGGGGTGAGCACCTCGAAGGCCAGCGCCTGCATCGCGTCGCCGGCCAGCATGGCGCGGGCTTCGCCGAACTGCACATGCACCGTCGGCTTGCCGCGGCGCAGCACGTCGTTGTCCATGCAGGGCATGTCGTCGTGGATGAGCGAGTAGGCGTGGATCAGCTCGACGGCGCAGGCCGCCCGCATTGCCGCTTGCGCGTGCCCGCCGACGGCCTGCGCGGCGGCCAGCACCAGCAGCGGGCGCAGGCGCTTGCCGCCATCCAGCACGCCGTAGCGCATGGCGAGTCCGAGGCCCGCGGGGGCGTCGGCGCGGACATGGGCACCGAGCGCGGACTCGACCGCTTCGAGCTGCGTGTGCATCCAGACATCGAAGGCGGTGCGCTTCATGTGGGATCGTTCCAGGGTTGGAGCTGGCCGCCGTCGAGCACCTTCACCTGTTGTTCCACCGCGTCGAGCTGGCTGCGGCAGTGGCCGAGCAACTGTGCGCCACGGCGGTAACCGTCCAGTAACGCATCGAGTGGAAGCTGTGCGGTTTCGAGCGCCTGCACGAGGCGATCAAGTTCAGCCAGCGCACTCTCGTAGCTGGCCGGCTCGCGGGAAGGGGTGTCGGAGGCGCTCTGGGGCATGGCGTCGGGAAAAGTCTTTGATTGTAGGGGGCTTGGAGGGGTGCGAATGTTCCGTCCTGTACGGGATGAGGCGCTGCAGGTCGGCTGAAGCCCTGGTTCGGCGGCGTCCCGCTGTTGCGCCGGGTGAACAAGCGGGCAGGAAATACTGCACATTCCGGCGTGTGCCAGGTGGTTTCGCGGCACTGGGCTAAAATGCGCGGTTCGCCTTGGGCGTCCGCCCACCCCGGCCCGCTGCGGCACCTGTCCTGTGCCGCAAACCCTTGCCTTCGACATGGCAAACGCCCTTGGTTGGGGCCAGAACATGGGGTGGTGGTTCGACATGGATTTTTGGAGATCCTGGGGATCATGTCCGACCTGAGCATCACACGCGACGCTCTTCAACGCAGCCACACTCAATTGCCGGTCACGAGTTACTTCGACCAGGCCCTCTTCGACCGGGAGATGCGCCACATCTTTCCCTCCGGTGCGCGCTACGTCGGGCATGCGTTGATGGTGCCCGAGGTCGGCGACTACCACGCGCTCGCGCACGAAGGCGAGGGGCGCGCGCTCATCCGTACCCACAACGGCATCGAGCTGGTCTCCAACGTCTGCCGCCACCGCCAGGCCGTGATGCTCAAGGGCCGCGGCCACACCGGCAGCAATGTCGTGTGTCCGCTGCACCGCTGGACCTACGACCTGCAGGGCCAGTTGATCGGCGCGCCGCACTTCAAGGAAGACCCGTGCCTGAACCTGCGCAACTACCCGGTGCAGGTCTGGAACGGCATGGTCTTCGAGATGACTGCGGGTGGGCGCGACGTGGCGGTGGATCTGTCCGGCATGGGGCCGCGCCATGACCTGGGCTTCGAGGGCTATGTCTTCGACCACGCCGTGCAGCACGAGTGCAACTACAACTGGAAGACCTTCATCGAGGTCTACCTGGAGGACTACCACGTCGGTCCCTTCCACCCCGGTCTGGGCAACTTCGTCACCTGCGAAGACCTGCGCTGGGAGATGGGTCGCGAGTATTCGGTGCAGACGGTGGGTGTAGCGCAGGGTGCAGGCAAGGCACTGGGCAAGTCCGGCTCGGCCACCTACGAACGCTGGCACCAGCAGGTGATGCAGTACCAGAACGGTGTGCCCCCGAAGCATGGCGCGATCTGGCTGACCTACTACCCTGGCGTGATGGTCGAGTGGTATCCGAACGTGCTCACCGTGTCCACGCTGCACCCGATCAGCCCGACGAAGACGCTCAACACCGTGGAGTTCTACTACCCGGAAGAGATCGCCGCCTTCGAGCGCGACTATGTGGAGGCCCAGAAAGCCGCCTACATGGAAACATGCACCGAGGACGACGAGATCGGCGAGCGCATGGACGCGGGCCGCAAGGCGCTGATGCTGCGCGGCGACAACGAAGTCGGTCCCTACCAGAGTCCGATGGAGGATGGCATGCAGCACTTCCACGAGTGGTACCGCCGCGTGATGGCGTTCAAGGACTGACGCGGCAGGGGTCGTTAGCATCGGGGACATGACTGCTCCCGTGCTGATGGTTCTGGCCTCGTTTCTCTTTGCGCTGATGGGCGTGTGCGTCAAGCTCGCGAGTGCGCATTTCGGCACCGGCGAGATCGTGATGTACCGCGGCCTGATCGGGGCGCTGACCATGGTGGTGCTGATGCGCCAGCGCGGCCAGTCGATGCGCACCACCGTGCCGTGGATGCACCTGTGGCGCGGCGTGGTCGGCGTGTCCTCGCTGTGCCTGTGGTTCTACGCCATCAGCGGACTGCCGCTGGCCACCGCGATGACGCTGAACTACCTCTCGCCGATCTGGATGGCGATGTTCCTCATCGGCGGCTCGGTGCTGATGGGCGGTGCCAGGATCAACCCCAGGCTCATCGCCACCGTGCTGGTCGGCTTCGTCGGCGTGGCGGCCATCCTGCGCCCGAGCATCGACCGGGACCAGCTCTGGTTCGGCCTCATCGGTCTTGGCTCGGGGATGCTGTCGGCGATGGCCTATCTGCAGATCACCGCGCTGGGTCGCGTCGGCGAGCCGGAAACGCGCGTGGTGTTCTTCTTCTCCTGCGGCGGCACGCTGGTCGGGCTGGCGCTGATGCTCCTCGATGGCGGGCCGAGCGCGTGGCATGGCTGGGCGGCGTCGCTGCTGCTGCTGGGTGTCGGCCTGTTCGCCACTGCCGCGCAACTGGCCATGACCCGCGCCTTCGCCATCGGCCGGCCCTTGGTGAACGCGAGCCTGCAGTACCTGGGCATCGTGTTCGCGTTCGGGTTCGGGGTGGTGCTGTTCGACGATCCGGTGCATCCGCTGGCGCTGCTGGGCATGTTGCTGGTGATCGGCTCCGGCATCACCGCCACCCAGCTCCGCCACGGTAACGGCCCGCGCCAGAATGCGCAGGACACCTTGCCACCTGACCTCGACACCTGAAGCCACTCTCCCATGACGATCCTCTCCAGCCCCCTGATCCGCGCCGAAGATCTGCTCGCCCGCCTGGGCACGGTCCGTGTGCTCGATGCCCGCTTTGATCTGGCCCGACCGGACGCCGGCGCCGAAGCGTTTCTGGCCGGGCACATCCCCGGCGCACAGCACGTCCACCTCGACCACGATCTGAGCGCCAAGGGTGACGTGCCCGCCCTGTGCGGCGGGCGCCACCCGCTGCCGACGCGCGAACACTTCGCCACCACGGTGGCCCGGCTGGGCATCACGCCGGCCACGCCGGTGGTGGTGGTCGATGCGCAAGGTGGCATGTTCGCGGCCCGCGTCTGGTGGATGCTGTGCTGGCTCGGCCACGACGCGGTGGCCGTGCTGGATGGTGGCATGGCGGCGTGGGTGGCGGCGGGCGGTGCGCTGGAGGCGGGTCCGGCGACCGTGCCCGAGCCAGTGCCGGTCTATCCGCTGTCGGTGGTGCCGGGCCGCGTAGTGGTGGACGCCGACACGCTGCAGGCGCAACTGGGTCGTGTCACCCTGATCGACGCCCGTGCGCCAGAGCGTTACCGCGGCGATGTCGAGCCGCTCGATCCGGTCGCTGGCCACATTCCTGGCGCGCTGAACCGGCCGTTCAGCCACAACCTCGCGGCGGACGGCCGTTTCCATGCGCCGGAGACCTTGCGGGCAGCGTTCGCGCCACTGCTCGGATCTGGTACAGCGGATGCGGTGGTCCACCAGTGTGGCTCGGGCGTCACAGCCTGCCATAACCTGCTGGCACTGGAGGTGGCCGGACTGCCCGGGGGGGCGCTGTATGCGGGATCCTGGAGCGAGTGGTGCCGCGGTGGACGACGACCTGTGGCGCGTGGCTGAGCGTGGGCCACCGCCTTCTTGATGCGCGTCAAGGTGCACAGGCAGGGCCGGCGCGCATCATGGGGTTCTCTCTCGAGGAGTCACACCATGTACACCTGCATTCTGGTTCCGACCGATGGCTCTGACATCACCGCCAAGGCGGTGGGCACCGCCATCACCCTGGCCAAGACCTTTGGCGCCAGGCTGGTGACGCTGGCCGTGAAGGAGCCGTTTCCCTACAGCGCCGTGTCCGAGATGCAGCCCATCCCGCCGCAGGAGTTCTTCGACGCGCAGGACCGCATCGCCAGCCAGCACATCGAGCAGGTGAAGACCTTGTGCGCTGCCCGCGGCGTGGCTTGCACGGCGGCGACGGTCGAGGCAGTCCACCCCTGGGAAGCCATCATCGAACACGGCAAGGCCGAGGGCGCTGACCTGATCGTGATGGCCTCGCACGGGCGCCGAGGCATGGCCGCATTGCTGCTGGGCAGCGAGACGCAGAAGGTGCTGACGCACAGCAGCGTGCCGGTGCTGGTGGTGCGCTAGGACGCTGAACCGCGCCGGGTTCAGGGCCCGGTGCGACGTTGCAGGCATGGTCGCACCGACAAGAAAAAGCCCCGGACCAGTGGTGGGCCAGGGCTTTTCGGGTGAGTGGTGGAGCCGGGGGGAATTGAACCCCCGTCCGCAAGCCATCCTCAGGCAGTTCTACGTGTGTAGTTCTCTGATTTGAGTCTCATGTCGCTGACGGGCAGGAACACCCTTCAGACGACACCAGCCACTTTGTCTTGTCTCCGGCTGTGTGACCCCACCGAAGACCAGCCCATGTAGATTACCTCTCAGCCCTTGCGGGCCCGGCCCATCGGCCAACCGTTGAGAGGCTCGCCGGTGTTAAGCGGCGAGAGCGTACGTAGAGTCGTTCGCAGTTACTTTGTTTCCAGTGGTTTTACGAGCGAACTGGTGCTCGACACGCCCTGCTCCAATTCCGAACCCACGTCGAAACCAGGTCGGCCCCTGAACCCCATAGTTTAGGCCATTCCGGGCAAGTTCAAGAGTTCAGCCGGCAAATTGATCTGGTGGTCGGCGCCCCAGGCGTCGATCGGCTCGCCTTGGCCGAGGTAGCCCCAGGCCACGGCCACGGTTCCCATGCCGGCCGCCCGCCCGGCCTGCACGTCGCGCAGGTCATCGCCGACGTAGAGGCAGCGTGCCGGCTCCACCCCCATGCGCCGGGCGGCTTCGAGCAGTGGCTCCGGGTGGGGCTTGGCGTGGGGCGTGGTGTCGCCGCAGACCAGCACGCGACTGCGCAGTGCCAGGCCTGTGGCATCCACGACCGGTGCAGCGAAGCGGCTGTGCTTGTTGGTCACGATGCCCCAGGGCAGGCCGGCAGCGTCCAGCGCGTCGAGCACGGGCGCCATGTCGTCGAACACCCGCGTCAGCCGGGTCATGCGGGCTTCGTAGAGTGCCAGATACTCGTCCTTCAGGGCAGGGAAGTCCGGGTGCCCGGGGCCGATCTGCAGCGCGATGGTCAGCATCCCGCGCGCGCCGGCTCCCGTCATCGGGCGAAAATCGGCCAGTGGCAGGGCGGGCAAGCCGCGCTGCGCACGCAGGTCGTTACCGGCCCCACCGAGGTCGGGCGCACTGTCGATGAGCGTGCCGTCGAGATCGAACAACACCGCCTGGACACGTTGCGCCGCCCTCACACCGTCTCCTTGCGGCAGGCCAGCAGGTAGTTGACGCTGGTGTCGTCGCTGAGCCAGTAGCGTTTGGTCAGCGGGTTGTATTCCATGCCCCGCGTGTGCAGCAGGTCCAGTCCGGCCGAGCGGCACCATGTCGCCAGCTCGCTCGGGCGGATGAACTTGGCGTACTCGTGCGTGCCGGCCGGCAGCATGTGCAGCAGGTACTCTGCACCGACGATGGCGAAGAGGAAGGACTTGGGGTTGCGGTTCAGCGTGGACAGGAAGACCCAGCCGCCCGGCTTCACCAGCTTGGCGCAGGCGGCCACGATGGCGGCGGGGTCGGGGACGTGCTCGACCATTTCCATGCAGGTGACGATGTCGAACTGGCCGGACTGCTCCTCGGCCAGCACCTCGGCGGCGACCTCGCGGTAGGCCACGTTGTCGAGGCCGGCTTCCATCGCGTGCAGCTGCGCGACTTTCAGCGAACGTTCAGCCAGATCGACGCCCAGCACCTGCGCACCCTTGCGTGCCATGGCTTCGCTGAGGATGCCGCCGCCACAGCCGACATCAACGATGCGCTTGCCATCGAGCGGGCCGACGCACTGCTCGATCCAGCCCAGGCGCAGCGGGTTGATCTGGTGGAGGGGGCGGAATTCGCTCTCCGGATCCCACCACTTGTGGGCCAGCTCGCTGAACTTGGCGAGTTCCTTGGGGTCTGCGTTGG
>JAAFKB010000032.1 GCA_013299055.1 Sphaerotilus sp. | reverse complement strand
CCATGTTGATGTCGATGACCTGCGCGCCGTTCTCGACCTGCTGGCGGGCGACGGCCAGGGCGCGTTCGTACTCGCCGGCCAGGATCATCTTGGCGAAGACCCGCGAGCCGGTGACGTTGGTGCGCTCACCGACGTTGACGAAGAGCGTGCCGGCGCCGATCTCGACGGGTTCGAGGCCGGACAGGCGCATCGGCGGGGGAGACAGGGGTTGGGTCATGGGCGCGTCGGAGCAGGAAAGGCGGCGGATCGCCGGGCCGTGAAGTTTACTGAAGTCCGCCTGCGCGGGCTGACCTCCACAGGGTTGAGGATGTCGGCACCGTGGTGCGTCCCTACAGTGTGCAGGCGCCCTCCGACGCAAACCGCCGCTTCTCTCGTCACGTGCCATCGCCCAGGGGAACTTGTCATGGCCACCACTGCCTCGAATGCCGCCCTCCTTGCCACCCAGCTCACGCAGGCCAAGGCCCGATGGCGCGCCGCCGACACCGACGTGTCCAGGCTGGATGCCGCCGCGCGTGCCCGATTGCTGGGGGCGGTGCCGAGCGCCGACGCTGTCAATTTCATGGCCGCGGTCCATGCGGCGCCAGAGCTGGCCGCGGCTCCCGCCTTTGCGCCTGCCGTCGATTGGCGCAACAAGGTCGGCAACCACGTCTCGGCCGTGCGCGACCAGGGCGGCTGTGGCTCCTGCGTGTCCTTCGGCACCGTCGCCCTCCTGGAGTCGATGGCGCACATCGAGACCGGCCGGTGGGTCGACCTCTCCGAGGCCGATTCGCATTTCTGCTCGTCGCACGGTGCGAACTGTGGCGGCTGGTGGCCCGATCAGTGTCTGGACCAGGTCATCGCCCGCGGCGTGTGCGACGAGGTCGGCTTCCCCTATGCCAGCGCCTTCCCCGGGGGCAACCTCTACAGCGGCCCCCCAGTGTGCCGTGTCCCCGCCAACCGGGCCACGCGCACCACTTCCATCACCGCCCGCCACCCGCTCGGCAGTGCCACCGCGGCCAAGAATCACCTGACCAACGTGGGGCCAGTGACCGGGTGCCTGGACGTGTACACCGACTTCTTCAGCTACCGCACCGGCGTCTACCACCATGTCAGCGGGGCATTGGAGGGCGGGCATTGCGTGCTGGTGATCGGCTTTTCGGAGGCCGAGCAGTGCTGGATCGTCAAGAACTCGTGGGGCCTGACCTGGGGCACGGGGGGCTTCGGCAAGATTGCCTATACGGACCTGGTGTTCAACGGCCAGTTCTTCCCGATGTACGGGGCCACGGGCGTGAAGCTGCCGAACAGCGGGTGGCAACCGCTCGGGGGCCAGCTCACCACCGAGCCCGTGGCGGGCCACAACCAGGACGGACGGATCGAGGTCTTCGCGCGCGGCACCGACAACGCGCTGTGGCATTGCTGGCAGACCACGGCCGGCGGAACGTTCGGCGGCTGGGCGTCGCTGGGCGGCGTCATCACCAGCGTGCCGGCGGTGGTCAACAACGCCGACGGGCGGCTGGAAGCGTTTGCCCGCGGGTCGGATGGGGCGCTGTGGCACCGCTGGCAGACGGCACCGAACAACGGCTGGAGCGGCTGGGCGTCGCTGGGGGGGGTCATCACCAGCGACCCGAGCGCGGCGCGCAACGCCGACGGCCGCGTCGAGGTGTTCGCACGTGGCACGGACGGCGCGCTGTGGCACATCTGGCAGAAGGGAGCGCAGCAGGGCTGGAGTGGCTGGGCGTCGCTGGGGGTGCAGCTGTCAGGCAACCCGGTGGCCGGGCGCAACGCCGACGGGCGTCTGGAAGTGTTCATGCGCGCCAGCAACGGGGCGTTGCTGCACGTCTGGCAGACGGCACCCAACAACGGCTGGAGCGGCTGGGCCTCGTTCGGCGGGGTGCTCACCAGCGAGCTGGCGGTGGTCAACAACGCCGACGGCCGGCTGGAGGTGTTCGGCCGCGGCACGGACAGCGCGCTGTGGCACATCTGGCAGACGGCGCCGAACAACGGCTGGAGTGGCTGGGCGTCGCTGGGGGGGGTCATCACCAGCGCCCCGGCCGCCGGGCGCAACCAGGATGGTCGGCTGGAGGTGTTTGCGCGCGGCACCAACGGTGCGCTGTGGCACGTCTGGCAGACGGCACCGAACAACGGCTGGAGCGGCTGGGGCTCGATGGGTGGCGGCATCGTGGGCGACCAGGCCGTGGCCCGCAATGCGGACGGGCGGCTCCAGGTGTTCGTGCGCGGCACCGACCTGGCCTTGTGGCACCGCTGGCAGACCGCGCCGAACAACGGCTGGAACTGACCCATGGGCGCCATCCTGCACCCCCCTCTGCACCGACAGGTCCGGCCCGGGGAGCCGCTGGTGATCGAGCTGGAGTCGATGCCAGGGGCGGGGTTGCGCTGGCGCTTGCCCCCGTCGCTGCCGGAGTGCTCGCTGGTGGAAGCGCCAGCGCAGGACCGGCCGTCGCCCTCGACCGGCGGGGGCATTGGCGGTGGTCGGTTGCAGCGTTTCGTGCTGACCTGCCACCGGGCAGGGGCGCATCGGCTCCTGTTCGAGCTGTTGCGCCCCTGGGAGGAGGAGGTGCGCGCCATCCAGCCAGTCGAGGTGGACGTGCGCTGAATCGCCGCCGCCGGCGGTTCAGGTCGCCGCCAGCAGCGGACTGAACAGGCGGTCCTGGTGGTGGCGCGGCCGGTACTGGCCGACCCGTTCGGCGATGGCGCGGATGTGGTCCGGCGTCGTGCCGCAGCAGCCGCCGGCGATGTTCAGGAAACCCGCCCTGGCGAACTCTTCCACCAGCGACCCCGTGATCTCCGGCGTCTCGTCGAAGCCGGTGTCGCTCATCGGGTTGGGCAGGCCGGCGTTCGGGTAGCAGGAAATGAAGGTGTCGCCCGCGATGCGCGACAGCTCCTCGATGTACGGCCGCATCAGCGTTGCCCCCAAGGCGCAGTTCAGCCCGATGGCGATCGGCTTGGCATGGCGCACGCTGTTCCAGAACGCGCCCACCGTCTGCCCGGACAGGATGCGGCCCGAGGCGTCGGTGACGGTGCCGGAGATGATGACGGGCAGGCGCTCGCCGGTGTCTTCCATCAGTTCGTCCAGCGCGAAGATGGCGGCCTTGGCGTTGAGCGTGTCGAAGATGGTCTCGACGAGGAACAGGTCGCAGCCGCCGTCGAGCAAGCCCTTCGCCTGCTCGTAGTACGCCGCGCGCAGTTGATCGAAGCTGGTGTTGCGGGCGCCGGGGTCGTTCACGTCGGGGCTGATGCTGGCGGTGCGCGGCGTCGGGCCGAGGGCGCCGGCCACGAAGCGCGGCTTGTCCGGCGTCGAGTACCGGTCGCAGCAGTTGCGGGCGAGCTTCGCCGCGGCGACGTTCATTTCGTAGGCCAGCGGGGCGAGGTCGTAGTCCTCCTGCGCGACGCTGGTGGCGCCGAAGGTGTTGGACTCGATGATGTCGGCGCCGGCCGCGAGGTACTGGTCGTGGATCTCGGCGATCACGTCCGGGCGGGTCAGCACGAGCAGGTCGTTGTTGCCCTTGAGATCCTTGGGGTGATCCCGCAGCCGCTCGCCGCGGAAATCGGCTTCGGTGAGCTTGTAACGCTGGATCATCGTGCCCATCGCGCCGTCGAGGACGACGATGCGCTGGCGGAGCAGCTCGGGCAGGCGGGCGGCGCGGGTGTAGGCAGGGGGCAGGGCGGCGGTCATCCCGGGATTGTAGGCAGGCGGGGCCATGTCTGCCCCGCCCGACCCGGTCGCCCGGGGTGCGCTCAGTGCATGAACCCGATGCTGCGCCGCTCCCGCACCTGCGGCTTCACCCGGTGCTCGCCTTCGAGCTGCGACAGGAACTCGTCCGCATCGAAGGCTTCACCCAGGATGTCCACCTGCCGCCGCACCGCCGCGAAGTCGCCGCACGCCAGCTGGTCCAGCACCGACAGCCGCCCGCGCTGCTCGTCGGTCAGCCGTGAGGCATCGCTTTCGAGCGCCTCGGCGATGAACATCCGCACCCGCTGCTCGGGCAGCAGCGGCTGGAAGTGCAGCTTGAAGGTGAAGCGCCGCAGCGCCGCCTCGTCCAGATCCTCGAACAGGTTGGTGGTGCAGATGAAGACACCGCCGAAGCGTTCCATGCCCTGCAGCATCTCGTTGACCTCGGTGACCTCGTAGGTCCGCTCGGCGCGCTTGCGGCTGCGCAGGAAACTGTCGGCCTCGTCGAGCAGCAGGACGGCCTCTTCCGCCTTGGCCTCGCTGAACATCTTGGCCATGTTCTGCTCGGTTTCGCCGACGAACTTGCTCACCAGGTCGCTGGCTTGGCGGATCATCAGCGGCTTGCCGAGTTCACGGGCGATGTGCTCGGCCAGCGCGGTCTTGCCCGTGCCGGGAGCGCCGTGGAAGCACAAGGCACCGTGACCACGCCGCTTCAAGGCTTCGACGATGCGCGCAATCTCGAAGCGGCTCTGCACGTTCAGCAGGCTCAGGTCGTAGGTCGTCACCACCGGGCGGGCGCGGTCGGCCTGGCGCTCGACGGTGCCGAGCGCGAGGTCGGCGTGGGCGATCTGGCGCTCGATCAGGGCTTCGATCGACTGCAGCGGCGCGGCCCCTTGTGCATCGCCGATCAGCTTGGCGAAGCGCACGGCGGTGCGGATCTGGGCCGGGGTCAGGGCCTTGCGCTGCGTCAGCCGCTCGACGAACTCGGCGCTGACCGGCGTGTCGCCGAGTGAACGCAGCACCAGCGCCTCGCGTGCGCCGGGCGGCGGCGACTTCAGCTCCAGGTGGTACTGGAAACGCCGCCGGAAGGCCGGATCGATCTGCTCGATGCGGTTCGTGACCCACAGCACCGGCACCGGGTTGGTCTCCAGGATCTGGTTCACCCATGCCTTGCCGTTGACGGACGAGCTGCCGCCGTGGGCGATGTCGCTGCTGTCCATGCGCGCCATGAGCTGCGCCGCGTCAGAGGAAATCGGCGGGAACACGTCCTCCACCTCGTCGAACAGCAGCGCGACGTTCGGGCTGGCCTTCAGGAACACCTGGCTGATCTGGAGTGAACGGTAGCGGTCGCGGCCGGACAGCGAATTGCCGTCGCGGTCGGCGTATTCCACTTCGTACAGCTCCAGCCCGGCCGTCTGCGCCACGACGCGACCGAGTTCGGTCTTGCCGGTGCCGGGCGGGCCGTACATCAGCACGTTCACGCCCGCCTCGCGGCGCTCCACCGCGTTCTTCAGCAGCGCGATCAGCACGTCCACCTCCTCGCCGACGAAGTGGAAATCGGCCGGGGTCAGCGCGCTCTTGGTCGCCGGCCGGGTGAACACGGCCATCAGGTCCTGCGGGTCGCGGTACTCGCGCATCAGCACGGGCGGCAGCTGGTCCGACACCTTCATCAGGTCGGTCAGGTCGGTGATGTTGTGCTCGGAGATGAGGTTCTCGATCATGCCGATGCGCTCCAGCCGCGAGCCGGCCCGCAGCGCCTCGGCCACGTCGCGCTGGTCCACGCCCGCCACCTCGGCGATGGTGGCATACGCCTCCTGCGCGCTGGACACCTTGAACTCGACCAGCAGCCCGCGCAGGTCGCGCTGGTAGCGTGCCAGCGTGCCGTACAGGATCAGCGCCCGCTCGGCCGGGTTCAGCTGCAGCAGGCCCGCCAGCACCTCGACGTTCTTCTCGACCAGCGTGGCGCTCTCGTGCAGGTGCTGGCCCAGCCACTCGCCGGTGGTGCCCAGGACCGCCATCAGGTCTTTCGGCGTGTCCTTGACGTACTCGTCGAGGTAGAAGAACAGGGTGCCTTCTTCGTAGGGACCGCGCCACCAGCCGTGCCGCTCCAGGAAGGCCACGTCGTCGAGCGCCTCGTGGCCGGTCCAGGCATCGTGGTCCTTGACGCGGCGGCCGAGGAACTCGCGCAGCCGGCCCAGCACGGTGACAGGCCAGACCAGGTGCCGTGCGGTGAGCGCCAGCAGGCTGTTCCAGTCGCGCCGCCCGGCGAAGCGGCCGGCCTGGCGCAGCGTGAGCGTGAGGACAAAGTGCGAACACAGCTGGTCCAGCACGGGCGAGTCCTGCAAGCCCGGCGAGAGCAGCACGGGCGCGCCGCCAGGACGGCTGCGGGAGCGGCGGACGGTCTGACTGGACACTTCCTTGCGCATGCAAGCTCCTCGGGTGATGTTCAAGGACGGGACCATCTTCGCGCCAATCCACGATGGGGCGCAAGTCGCAAAACGCGCGACGGCGCGAACCGTTTACGCGCCGTTGCACACCAGCGGTGCAACGGCGCGTCAGTGCAGCACGACGGGGTGGTGCGCCAGCGTGGTGTAGCCGCTCAGGAAATCGTCGATGCGGGCCTCGTCGTCGGTCTGGCTGATGAGGTACTCGACGCCGGCCTGGAAGTGCTCGGCCAGCAGCCCGCCCAGGAAGATCTCGCGCCGGCTGGTCTTGTCCACGATCTCGAAGCCCTGACCGGCCTCGGTGCTGCCGGCGAAGTGCATGACCGCAAAGTTTTCCGAGTTGTAGAGCATCTGCACGGTGGTGGTCCTTTCGGGTGTCGCGGTGGCAGGTGGGGCGGGGACGTGCAGGTTTCAAGCGGGCGTGCGGGGGGGATCGAGCGTCAGCTCCAGTGGCTCGCTCCCTGGCTCTCCCATGCGGATGCGCACAGGCCAGTGGTGCAGCCGGGGATCGACCCAGACTTCGGCGCGGGTGTCGTGCGGGCTGTCCGGTTCGCGGCGCAGCTGCCACAGGCCGGCGCTGTCCTGACCGAGCACGGTGAAGACCCAGTGCTGCACGTCGCCGCCGGTGCTGGCCACGTCCATCTCGATGCGCTGGCCGCTGCGCCACGGGCCGTCCGGCGGTGCCGCCATGCGCGTGGCGAGCTGCGCGATCCAGCTCAGGCGGTCCTGGGCGCCGGGGGTCAGTGGCGCCTGCCCGGTGCGGGCGGAGAACAGGATGCGCGGCGGGCCCTGGTCGCGCACGAAACTGACAGCCCGCTCGCTGCGCTTGACGCGGCGTTCCGTGTGGCGCAGCGGGGCCAGGCCCGAGGCGTCGAGGCGCCCGGTGCTCGTCTCCAGGAAGATCTGGCCGAACACCGGCACCCGCGCTTCCAGGCGCATGCGGTAGGTGTCGGCGTCGCGCTGCCAGTCGATCTGGCCGGTGCCCGACAGCGGTCCCTTGGCCATGCGGTAGTGCAGGCGCACGGAGGGCGGGGCGGTGAGTGCCGGGGCGGCGGCGGGCGAGGGTTGGGGGTCTGCGCCGGGGCTGGCCAGGGCGAGCAGGACGGGGGCGTCGAGCGCCGGGGGCGTGTCCTCGGCAAGATCGTGCACCGGGGATGCCTCGACGACCGGGGGCTGGGCGGCGACAGGACGCGGGCGGCTGGTGCGGACGGGGCGTGGCGGTGTCTCGGGGCGGGGCTGCGAGAGGGGGGCAGGCGCCACCTCGGGCGCAGGCTCGCGCACTGGCACCGGCCTCTGCACTGGCGGGGGCAGGGCGGTGATGGCCAGCGGGCGCGGCGCCTGCACGGGCCCCTCGCGGGGCAGGCTCCAGGCATCGAGCACCCAGCCGTGGGCCAGCAGCACGGCGACCAGCACCAGTCCGGGCACGGTGGTGGCGGGGCGGGGCGGCGGCGGGGTGCGGCGGGGCATGCGTGCAATCTACAACGGAATGCCCGGCGCGCAGCCTGCGTGCCATCATCCCCGCATGAAACTCGCGACCTACCAGGACGGCTCCCGCGACGGGCAGCTCGTCGTCGTCTCGGACGATCTCACGCAGGCCCACCACGCCAGCGGCATCGCCACCCGGCTGCAGCAGGTGCTCGACGACTGGACCTTCCTCGCCCCGCAGCTGCAGGACCTGGCGCGCACGCTGGCGTCGGGCAAGGCGCGCCATGCGTTCCCCTTCGATCCGCGCCTGTGCATGGCGCCGCTGCCGCGGGCGTACCGGCTGGTCGATGTGCAGGGGCCGGACGCGCCGCTACCCCCGCCGCTGGGCGCCGAGCTGGCCGGCGACGCGCTGGACGGGCCGCACCGCGCCATCCCGGCGGACGGTGCCGAGACGACGCTGGCGCTGGCGGTGCGGCCCGTGCTGGCGCTGGGAGATCTGCCCTGCGGCGCGGTGGACGGGCAGGCGCGGGACGGCGTGCGGCTGGTGCTGCTGGCCCACCACTGGCAGCAGCGGCAGGGGCCGGGGCTGGACGGACCTCTGCGGCGGTCGTCGATGGCGTTTGCGCCCGTGGCGGTGACGCCGGACGCGCTGGGCCGGGCGTGGCAGCGGGGGCGGCTGTCGCTGTCGCTGCGCAGCACGGTGGCGGGCCAGGCCGAGCCACCGAGCGACCTGGTGGCGGCCGACATCGCCGCCACGGTGGCCGAGCTGGCGCGGGCGCGGGCGGTGCGCAGCGGCACCTTGCTGGCGTTGCCGGGACTGGCGCGGCGCGGCCTGGGGGCGGCGCAGCAGGTCGAGTCCGACACCTGCGACGCGCTGGGGCAGTCGGTATTCGGTGCCCTGGTGCAAGCCCGGCGGGAGGACTGAAGCGTGCTGCAGGGCAGGCGCAGGGGCGGGTACCGGGGGCTGGTCCTGCTGGTCAGCGGGTGGATGGCGCTGACCGTGGCCGTGGCCGCACCCGTGCACGACTGCCCGCCGCCGCCGGAGCCCTTCACCGCCGCCGAGCTGCAGGCCGCCGAACACGCGCCCCACGACCACGGCCTGCTCTGGCGCATCGAGAAGGACGGTCGGGTCTCGCACCTCTACGGCACGATCCACCTCGCCCGCCGGGCGTGGGCGCTGCCGGGGCCGCTGGTGCGCGCGGCGCTGCAGCAGGCCGACCGCACCGCCTTCGAGCTGAACCTGCTGGATGCGCAGGTGCTGGAGCGGCTGCAGCGCGCGGCCCGTGTCCGGCCGGGCGCGCCGGGCCTGCCCCCCGCCGATCTGCGCCGCATCGCCGAAGCGGCGCGGCGGGTCTGCGCCACGGGCAGCCTGGACGGCCTGCGCCCGGAGCTGCAGGTGGTGACGCTGGTGTCGCTGGCGCTGCGCCGCGACGGGCTGGACCCGGCCTGGGGGCTGGACGGGGTGCTGATGCGGCGGGCGCAGGCGCTGGGCCGGCCGATCGAATCGCTGGAGACGCCCGAGCAGCAGATGGCCTTGCTGGTCCACGACGACCCGCAGCGCACGCGCCGCGCCGTGCGCCAGGGACTGCAGGAGCTGGAGAGCACGGCGGCGCGGGCGGTGGTGCGCCGGATGGTGCGGGCCTGGGCCGACGGGCGGCTGGACGATCTGGAGCGTTTCCCCGCGTGGTGCGGCTGCCAGGACACCACCGCCGACCGCGCCCAGCACCACGCCAGCGTCGAGGCCCGCAACCCCGCGATGGCCGAGCGCATCGCTGCGCTGCACGCAGGCGGGTCGTCGGTGTTCGCGGCGGTGGGCGTGCTGCACATGGTCGGCGCCGAAGGGCTGCCGCAGCAGATGGCCCGCCGCGGCTTCCGTGTCCACCTCGTGTCCTCGACCAGCGCCACGCCCGATCGTCCGTGACACTGCCCACGCCGCTGGGCACAATGTCGGCAAATTCGACCACGTTCCCGCGTGGCGCCGCACCCCAAGGAAAACAACATGTCCGACTCCACGCCCTACGGCGACGCCTTCAGCCAGTTCGTTCCCGGATTCGAGTTCCTGCAGGGACTGGTGCGCAACGCGGGACAGTCGCTGCCGACCGTCGGCCAGTGGGTGGCGCCGACGCTGGACCCGGCCGAGCTGGACCGCCGCATCCAGGAGCTGCGCACGGTGCAGTTCTGGCTGGAGCAGAACGCCCGCATGATCGCCACCACCGTGCAGGCGCTCGAAGTCCAGCGCATGACGCTCGGCGCGCTGCGGACCATGAACGTGCCGCTGGCGGACCTGGGCGAGGCGCTCAAGGTGCGTCCGGTCGCCCCCGCCCCGGCACCCGCACCGGCTCCAGTCCCTGCGCCGGCTCCGACGCCCGCCCCCGCCGCGTCGGCCGGCGAGGCGGCTCCGGCGGTCGACCCTGTGCAGTGGTGGGGTGCGCTGACGCAGCAGTTCACCGAGCTGGCCAGCCAGGCGCTGCAGGCGGCTCCCGCTGCTGCCGCTGCCGTGGATCCAGCCCCTGCCACCGCTGCGCCCGGCGCCCGCCAGACCGCACCGCGCAAGTCGGCACCGCGCACGCGCAAGTCCCCGTCCAGCACGGACTGAAAGCCGGTCCATGCACACCTTCCTGACCGCCCACGCCACCCATCCCGACGCGCACATGGCGCTGGCGCTGGTGGCCGCGCAGATCGACGCCCAGCGTGCTGCCCTGACCGACACGGCGGGCGCCGACGCGGCGGCCTTCCCGCTCGGGCTGGTCTACATCACCGACCACTACGCCGCCCACGCCGAGTCGCTGCTGGCGGAACTGCGCCAGCGCTGGCCCTGGGTGTCCTGGGCAGGCGGGGTGGGCATTGGCGTGGCCGTCAGCGGGGTGGAGTATTTCGACGAGCCGGCGCTGGTGCTGATGCTGGCCGACCTGCCGCCCGGCAGCTTCGAGCTGTACAGCGGCGAGCGTCCGCTGGTGCGCAGCGACGCCCACGCCGCGCTGGTCCACGGCGACGGCCACACGCCCGACATGGGCGAACTCGTGGCCGAGCTGGCCCAGCGCACCACCAGCGGCTACCTCTTCGGTGGCCTCATGGCCTCGCGGGGTCGCAGCGTGCAGTTCTGCGCGCCGGCGGCGGCCAGTGGCTCGGCGGCCCTGGGTGGCGTGTACGAGGGCGGTCTGTCCGGGGTGGCATTCACCCGCGACGTGGAACTGCTGTCACGGGTGACGCAAGGCTGTGAACCGATCGGGCCGGTGCGCCACGTCGACGAGGCGCGGGACCACATCGTCGCCGTGCTCGATGGCAAGTCGGCGCTGTCGTGCCTGCTCAACGATCTCGACATCGACCTGGACGATCCGCGCCAGGCCGTGCCGCGTCTGCGCGCCACGCTGGTGGGGCTGACCGGCGCGCAGGACGACGTGTTCACCCGCGGCAGCCAGTTCGGCGGCGACACCTGGGTGCGCCACCTGATCGGGCTGGATCCGATGCACCACGCCGTGGCGGTGGCCGGGCGGGTGGAGCCGGGCATGCAGCTGACTTTCTGCACGCGCAGCGTCGACGCCGCCCGGCGCGACCTGGTGCGCATCTGTGCCGAGATCCGCGAGGAGCTGAGTCCCGCGCCGGACGAGGACGGCGCCGATCCTGTGGCTGCGCTCGACGCTCCACCACCCGCCCGGCGCATCGCGGGCGCCGTCTACGTGAGCTGCTCGGGGCGGGGCGGGCCGCATTTCGGGGGGGCCTCGGCGGAGCTGCAGCTCGTGCGGCACGCGCTGGGCGATGTGCCGCTGGTGGGCTTCTTCGCCGGTGGCGAGATCGCCCGGCACCACCTCTACGGCTACACCGCGGTCCTGACAGTCTTCGTCCATGCCTGAGCGGCGCGCTGCGCACCGCGTTACAGTGCGCGCCCACCCAGCCGGAGTTCTTCGCCCATGAATGCCCCCGTGCCACAAGATGTTCTGGACGCCGGCGCCCGCCGCGAGCGCCAGAGCCGACTGGTGCAGGCGCTGTCGTCCCTGCTGCCGGCCCATGCCCTGCTGTGGCACGCCGAAGACACCATCCCCTACGAGTGCGACGGCCTGACCGCCTACCGCACCCAGCCCCTGGCTGTGGCCCTGCCCGAGACCGAGGAGCAGGTGGCCGGCGTGCTGCGCGTGTGCCACCGGCTGGGCGTGCCCGTGGTGGCCCGTGGTGCCGGCACTGGCCTGTCCGGCGGCGCCACCCCGCACCGCGACGGCCTGACGCTGTCGCTCGCCCGCTTCAACCGCATCCTCCAGATCGACCCGCTGGCCTGCACCGCCGTCGTGCAGTGCGGCGTGCGCAACCTGGCCATCAGCGAGGCCGCGGCGCCCTTCGGCCTGTACTACGCCCCCGATCCTTCCAGCCAGATCGCCTGCACCATCGGCGGCAACGTGGCCGAGAACTCCGGCGGCGTGCATTGCCTCAAGTACGGCCTGACCCTGCACAACGTGCGCCGCGTGCGAGGCTGCACCGTCGAGGGCGAGCCGGTGGAGTTCGGCGGCGGCGGGCTGGACGCGGCGGGACTGGACCTGCTGAGCATCGTCATCGGCAGCGAGGGCATGCTGGCCGTCGTCACCGAAGTCACCGTCAAGCTCGTGCCGCGTCCGCAGGTCGCACGCTGCATCATGGCCAGCTTTCCCACCGTCGAGACGGCGGGCGACGCGGTGGCCGAGATCATCGCCGCCGGCATCATCCCCGCCGGGCTGGAGATGATGGACAAGCCGATGACCGCCGCGGTCGAGGACTTCGTGCACGCCGGCTACGACCTGGAGGCGGCGGCCATCCTGCTCTGCGAGAGCGACGGCACGCCCGAGGAAGTCGAAGAGGAAATCGGCCGCATGACCGAGGTGCTGCGCCGCTGCGGGGCGAGCCGGCTCGAAGTCAGCCGCGACGAGGCGCAGCGGCTGAAGTTCTGGTCGGGCCGCAAGAACGCCTTCCCCGCGTCGGGTCGCATCAGCCCGGACTACCTCTGCATGGACTCCACCATCCCGCGCCGGCGCCTGGCCGACATGCTGCGCGCCATCGCCGAGATGGAGTTCCGCCACGACCTGCGCTGCTGCAACGTCTTCCACGCGGGCGATGGCAACCTGCACCCGCTGATCCTGTTCGATGCCAGCCGTCCCGGCGAGCTGGAGCGGGCAGAGGCCTTCGGCGCCGAGATCCTGGAGACCAGCGTCGCCATGGGCGGCACGATCACTGGCGAGCACGGTGTCGGGGTCGAGAAGCTCAACTCCATGTGCGTGCAGTTCGCGCCGGAAGAGCGCGAGATGATGCTGGCGGTCAAGCGGGCGTTCGATGCGCCCGGCCTGCTCAATCCGGGCAAGGTGATCCCGTCGCTCCACCGCTGCGCCGAGTACGGAAGAATGCATGTCCAGCGCGGTTTGCTGCCCTTCAGCGAACTGCCCCGTTTCTGACCCTGAACCCACCCACCCCACCATGAGCAGCAAGGCCCTCGACAGCCTGATCGAACGTGTCCGCGCCGCCCGCGAGGGACGCGGCAGCTTCGCCATCCGTGGCGCCGGCACCAAGTCCTTCTACGGCGAGGCGGTCCAGGGCCAGCTGCTCGACGTGCGCAGCCTCACCGGCATCACCCGCTACGAGCCGAGCGAGCTGGTCATGACCGCCCGCGGCGGCACCCCCATCGCCGAGGTCGAGGCCGAACTCGCCCGCCGCAACCAGTACCTGGCCTTCGAGCCGCCACGCTACCCTGACACCGAGCGTCCTGGCCAGCGCGGCGGCACCATCGGCGGCATGGTGGCGACGGGCCTGTCCGGTCCGTCTCGCGCGGCCATGGGCAGCGTGCGCGACTACGTGCTGGGCATGACGCTGCTCAACGGCAAGGCCGAGGTGCTGAGCTTCGGTGGCCAGGTGATGAAGAACGTCGCCGGCTACGACGTGGCGCGCATGGTGACGGGCTCGCTGGGCATCCTGGGCATCATCTGCGAGGTGTCGCTGAAGGTGATGCCCACGCCGTCCTACACCAGCACGCTGCGCTTCGACTGCTCCGAAGGCGAGGCGCTGGACCTGATGCAACGCTGGGCCGGCCAGCCCCTGCCGATCAACGCCACGGCGTGGTGGCAGGGCGCGCTGGTGGTGCGGCTGTCGGGGGCGACCACGGCGGTGGCGGCGGCCAACCAGAAGCTCGGCGGCGAGCCGATCGACAACGCCCTGGCCCAGCGGTTCTGGCTCGGCATGCGTGACCAGAGCGATGACTTCTTCGTCGCGGCCCGGCGGGCGCTGGCGGAAGGGGCAGCGCTGTGGCGCATCTCGCTGCCGACGGGCGCGCCGCCGCTGCCGCTGCCCGGTGACCAGCTCATCGACTGGGGCGGTGCGCAGCGTTGGTGGATCACCCGTGAGGCACCCGCCCGCGTGCGCCAGATCGCCCACCAGTACGGCGGCCACGCCACGCTGTTCCGCGCCCGCGACAAGGCGGCGGCGGCCAGCGGACTGGGCGTGTTCTCGCCGTTGAAACCGCCGCTGGACCGCATCCACCAGGAACTCAAGCAGGCCTTCGATCCCGACGGCGTGTTCAATCCGGGCCGTCTCTACCCGGGACTCTGATCGGGATTCCAAGCCAGCATGCAAACCACCCTCGCGCCCGAATTCAAGGACACCCCGGACGGCGACCGTGCCGAGGCCATCCTGCGCCGCTGCGTCCACTGCGGCTTCTGCACCGCCACCTGCCCGACCTACCAGCTCCTGGGCAACGAGCTGGACGGGCCGCGCGGGCGCATCTACCTCATCAAGCAGGTGATGGAGGGCCACGAGCCGACCCGCAGGACCCAGCTCCACCTCGACCGCTGCCTGACCTGTCGCAGTTGCGAGACGACCTGCCCGTCTGGGGTCGAGTACGGTGCGCTGGTGGAGATCGGCCGGCGCGTGGTGGACGCCAAGGTCGAGCGTCCGCAGGCCGAGCGCGGTGTGCGCTGGATGCTGCGCGAGACCATGACCTCGCCCAGCTTCGGCCCGCTGCTGAAGGTGGGGCAGAGCGTGCGGGCGCTGCTGCCCGGCATGGTCAAGAACAAGGTGCCACCCAAGCTGAGCGCCAGCGCGATGGCCCACGCCCAGCGCTGGCCCACGCGCGAACACCGCCGCCAGGTGCTGCTGCTCCAGGGTTGCGTGCAGCCGACGCTGGCGCCCAACATCAACAGCGCCACCGCCCGCGTGCTCGATGCCTGTGGCGTGCAGACGCTGGTGTCGGACGAGGCCGGCTGCTGCGGCGCGGTGCGCGACCACCTCGGCGACCACGAGGGTGCGCTGGCCGACATGCGCCGCAACATCGACGCCTGGTGGCCCAAGGTCGAGGGGCTGGGCGGGGTCGAGCCGGTGGAGGCCATCGTCGTCAATGCCTCGGGCTGCGGCCTGTCCGTCAAGGACTACGGCCACGCGCTGGCCCACGATCCGGCGTATGCGGAGAAGGCCGCACGCGTGAGCGCCGTGGCGCGCGATCTCTCGGAGCTGCTGCCCACGCTGATCGGGCCGCTCAAGGAGGTGTTGGGCCAGCGGCGGGCGCGTGGCGTGCTCGCCTACCACCCGCCCTGCACGCTGCAGCACGGCCAGAAGCTGCGCGGCGGCGTCGAGTCGGCGATGGCCGAGATCGGCTTCGAGGTGCATCTGGCCACGCAGGACAGCCACCTGTGCTGCGGCTCGGCGGGGACGTATTCGGTGCTGCAACCCGAGATCGCCTACCAGCTGCGCGACCGCAAGGTGCAGACGCTGGAGGCACGCCAGCCGAGCGTGATCATTTCGGGGAACATCGGCTGCCTGCAGCACCTGCAGTCGGGGACGCAGGTGCCGGTGAAGCACTGGGTCGAGGTGATCGACGAGGTGCTCGCTGCCGGTTGATGGCCTTTTGCACGCATGACGCAGACCCTGGCCGCCACCGCCTTGCTGGTGCCCGACTACGACGAGGCGATCGCCTTCTTCACCACCGTGCTGCGCTGGACGCTGGTCGAGGACACGCCGCTGTCCGCCGACAAGCGCTGGGTGCGGGTGGCTCCGGCGGCTGGCGGGACGCTGCTGCTGGCGCGGGCCGCGAACGAGGCACAGCGGGCGGCGATCGGACAGCAGAGCGGGGGGCGGGTGTTCATGTTCCTGCACACCACCGCGTTCGATGCGGATCACCGCCACATGCTGGCCCACGGCGTGCGCTTCCTGGAGGCGCCGCGGCATGAACCCTACGGCACGGTGGCGGTTTTTCTGGACCCCTGGGGCAACCGCTGGGACTTGATCCAGCCGAGTTGATCCGGGCGGTGATCTACGCGGGCTGGCGCTGCTGCCAGCGGGTGAACCAGTCGCCGAAGCTGCTGCCGGCCAGCGCGCGCTCGCCCGAGTCGTGCCACATCGTGATGATCTGACCGGCCGTACCGCCCTCGGCCGGATCGAGGTCGAGGCACAGGTGGTTGCCGCCACCATCGTGGGTGAACGGGATCCAGCGTGGGTTCCACCAATCGTCGCGCACACCCGCGGCTGGTGACGAGTGCAGCGCCTTGAACTCCTCCGCGTCGTGCAGCCGCTTCCAGATCTGCCACTGCGCGAACACGTTCTGCGCCGAGAGGAACTCCTGCCCGTCGAACAGTCCGTCTGCCAGTCCGCGCTGGCCGTTGTGCTGCTTGAGCACTTGCACGTAGTCCGCGGGCAGCGTGATGCCGAGCTGCTGCTCCAGCGTGGAGATCGCGGCGTCGGTGGCCGGTGGGTTCAGGTCGTCCGACAGGGGCCAGCGGATGTCCATCGCTAGACCCCTCTGGCGCGATCGGCCTTGAACTGCGCCTGAAACGCCGCGAACTCGCCGGCATCCAGCGCGTTGCGCACTTCCTGCATCAGGTTCAGGTAGTAGTGCAGGTTGTGGATGCTGGTCAGCATCGGGCCGAGCATCTCGCCGCAGCGGTCCAGGTGGTGCAGGTAGGCGCGGCTGAAGTTCTGGCAGGTGTGGCATGCGCAGGTCATGTCCAGCGGGCCTTCGTCCGACTTGTGGCGCGCATTGCGGATCTTCAGGTCGCCGAAGCGGGTGAAGAGGTGGCCGTTGCGGGCGTTGCGGGTCGGCATCACGCAGTCGAACATGTCCACGCCGCAGGCGACACCTTCCACCAGATCTTCCGGTGTCCCCACGCCCATCAGGTAGCGCGGCTTCTGGCTCGGCAGCAGGTGCGGCGTGTGGCGCATGATCCGCACCATCTCGTCCTTCGGCTCGCCGACCGAGACGCCACCGATCGCGTAGCCGGGCAGGTCCAGTTCCACCAGCCCGTTCAGCGACTCCTCGCGTAGGTGTTCGAACATGCCACCCTGCACGATGCCGAAGAGCGCGTTCGGGTTCTCCAGCCGCTCGAATTCCGCCTTCGAGCGCTTGGCCCAGCGCATCGACAGCTCCATCGACACCCGCGCTTCCTTCTCGCTGGTGATGTGGCCGCTGCCCTTGACGCCTTGCCAGTACGGCGTGCATTCGTCGAACTGCATCACGATGTCGGAGTTCAGCACCGTCTGGATCTGCACGCTGATCTCGGGCGTCAGGAACAGCTTGTCGCCGTTGACCGGCGAGGCGAACTTGACGCCTTCTTCGCTGATCTTGCGCATCTCCCCGAGCGACCAGACCTGGAAACCGCCCGAGTCGGTGAGGATGGGCTTCGACCAGTTCTCGAACTTGTGCAGGCCGCCGAACTGCGCCATCACGTCGAGGCCAGGGCGCATCCAGAGGTGGAAGGTGTTGCCCAGGATGATCTGCGCGCCCATCTCTTCGAGCGAGCGCGGCATCACGCCCTTGACGGTGCCGTAGGTGCCCACGGGCATGAAGATGGGGGTTTCGACGACGCCGTGGTTGAGCGTCAGGCGACCGCGGCGGGCGTGGCCTTCGGTGCCGAGGAGTTGGAATTGCAGCATCGTGCGATTGTCTCAGGCTGCGAAGTGCTGCTGGATCTGGTGTTCCAGATGCTGGAACGAGGGCAGACGGCGCAGGCGGTCGAGACTGTCCATCAGGTCGGTAATACGGTGGCGCTTTTCTTCCGGATTGAACTTGCGCAGACGGTTCGGAGCGAGTTCACTGGCCGTGCGCAGTGCCTCGAAGAGCACCTCCTTGGAGTCTGGCAGCGCCTCGATTTTTGCGAGGCTGGGCAGATGCAGTGCAGCTTTGCCGGATGGGTTGCCAGAGGCTGTCCGGATGGCCTTCTCATCGACCAGCAACCACGATTCCGTCATCCGCACGGGGATCACAAGCACGGCTGGTGGACAGTCCCTGAACTTGACCAGTGCCTGTCGGATCTCCTCTGCGCGCGCCGTCGAGGCAGCTTTCTCGGCATCGCGGTGGACAAACAGCAGGTCGCACGGATAGAGGTCCAGCGCCTGCTGGATGCGGTCGATCAGCGGCAGCCCTGCTGGCAACTCCACGAAGTGGGGTGGCCGGTACGGGCCAGGGCAATGCTCGTCGAGCAGCATCCTCAGCAACGGAACCAGTACCCGATCAGAACTGCCATCGGCCACGAGCGTGCAGGTCACGGGCATCACAGGCTCCGCGCTGTGGGCGTGTCGAACAGGTTGAGCGTCAGGTGGTCCTGCACGCGGCGTTGCGTGGTGGATCGCAACTGGCCGCGCCCGCCCAGATACGCCTGCAATTCCCCTTTGCTGATGAGTTCGGTCCGGGGCAGGTTGTCCGCGCGCCAGGTGTTTCCCAGCGGCTTGAAATGGATCCACTCCGCGCGCCGTTCGATCAGGGTTTCCGCCATCAGCAGGTCGCTGTCGGGCAGTTCCGCCACGACCAGCGGCGAATGCGTGTTGATGATGACCTGTCGCAGCATCGAAACGCTGGCATCTTCCGAGTCGTCCGGATCCATGTCGTCGGCGAGGCTGCGGACCAGGCGCAGCATCTCGGGAATCCGCTGCGGATGGATGCCGTTCTCAGGCTCTTCCAGGCAGACCAGACCTGTCGCCAGCGGGTCGGAGGCCAGCACGGCCAGCGCGAGGAAACGCAGAGTACCGTCCGACAACGAACTGGCCGCGTAGCGTTCCCGGTTCTTCATCGTGACACCGAGCGTGCGTTGCTGGCGAACGTCATCGCTGTCCACGTCCACCGAGACGATGCCGGGGATCAGTTCGGCCAATTGCTGCGCCACGGCGGCTTGGCTGCCGATGCGCATCAAGGCGTTGGGCAGGTGGCCGCCAGTGGCACTCAGTCGGGTTTGACTGCGGTATTCGTCCGGCGAGCGCAGTGCGCTGGGTTCGAGTTGCAGCAGACGCCAGGACTGCAACTCCCGTCGTGCAGCCAGTGCTGTCGGATGCGACGATGCATTCACGCCGGACAGTACTGTCTGGGGAGAGTTATTGGCTGGTACTGTTGAAGGTCTGCCGGCCTTGGACGAGTCACCGTATAGCTTGATGGAATGCCCTTCATCGGTCTCGATGAAGGGTTTGGTGCGCTTTCCCGGTCCGATTACATTGCGCTTTATCCACGGTTTGCTTGGCCGGAAGCGCAGCAGCTTGTCGGCTTCGCTAGAGGGCCTGGCGCCCAGTTCCTCCTGTTCGATAAAGATCGGATCCTTACCTTCTTTCGCTCGTTTGGGATCGAATCCCAGCACCAGCGTGTACTGCAAGAAGGTGGCGGTTGCTGTAGCTTTGCGGTCGTAATCGTCAGTGACCCTGCGTGGCACGACCATCTCGGCCACCAGCGACATCCGCTTGGGCATCACGTCAGACCGGGCAAACAGGTTCTCGACGCCACCGATGCGATCACCCGTGCCACGCACCTTCAGTGCCGCCTGCAGCAGAGGCATCGAGGCCAGATCGCTCAGGAAGGTGATGGCATCGAACAGATTGGATTTTCCAACCCCGTTGCGTCCTGCGATGCAGGTGAATGACCCGAAGTGGAGATCGACATCGCGCAGGTTCTTGAAGCCCTTGATCTGCAGACGGGTCAGCATGGGAGGGCTCCTCGGCGGGTGACAGGATCGGATGACTGCATGGCGGCGATTGTCTCAGGCTGCCGCGGTTTCCACTCCCGTCCGCGCCCGCTGATACGCCACCACATGCGCCAGCTCCATCCGGATCCCGATCGCCTCGCCCACCGCGTGGTTGTGGTGCGAGGGCACGAGCGAGAGCACCTGCGCGCCGCTGTCCAGCGCCAGCGTGTAGAGAAATTCAGCGCCCCGGAACGCCTTGTGGACCACACGGGCGCGGATCGGCGCGTCGTCGTCGTGGACCACATCATCTGGCCGCAGCAGCACATCCACGGTGCAGCCCGCGCCGCACAGGTCGCCGTGCTCCGTGCAGTGGATCGGCTGGTGGCTGTGCGCCACGCCCAGCTCGGTGCGGACGTGGTGATGCCCGGCCAGCACTTCCCCCGGCAGGAACGCCCCTTGCCCGACAAAATCCGCGACGAAGCGGTTGGCCGGTTCGTGGTAGAGCTGGTAGGCGCTGGCCCACTGCTGAATGCGGCCCTGGTGCATCACGCCGATCTCGTCGGCGATGGCAAACGCCTCGTGCTGGTCGTGCGTGACGAGCAGGGCGGTCGTGCCGGCGGCTTTCAGCAGGCTGCGCAGCTCCGCGCCGAGTCGCTCGCGCAGCTCGATGTCGAGGCTCGAAAACGGCTCGTCCAGCAGCATCAGCCGCGGCGACGGCGCCAGCGCCCGCGCCAGCGCCACCCGCTGCTGCTGGCCACCCGACAGCTCATGCGGATAACGCTGTGCCGTGTGGCCGAGGCCCACGGTGTCGAGCATCTCGGCCACGCGCTTGTCGGGACTCGGGTGGCTGCGCAGCCCGAAGCCGACATTGGCGGCGACCGTCAGGTGCGGGAAGAGGGCGTGGTCCTGGAACACCATGCCGATGCGGCGCTGTTCGGGCGGCAGGTGCAGGCGGGTCGAGCTGACCACCTGCCCGTCCAGCCGGATCTCGCCGCCCAGCACCGGCTCGAATCCCGCCACCGCGCGCAGCACCGTCGTCTTGCCGCAGCCGGACGGCCCCAGCAGGCAGCCGATGGTGCCCTGCGGCAGGTGCAGCGCCAAGTGTTCGACGACGGTCTTGGTGCCGTAGCCGAGTCGGAGTCCGTCAAGGGCGAGCCAGGGGGTGGGGTGCGTGGGCATGGCACAGATGATAATGATTATCGTTGCCTGTCTTTCGAATCCCGACTGGAATGGTGTCCCCGATGTCGATGTCTGTTGCCCCGAACCGCCGACCCTGGTTGATGTGGGCCGCCGTGCTGGCCGCGCTGCTGGTGGCGGCGCCGCTGGTGTCGGTCGGCACGCATGTGTTCAGCGGTGGCACGGGCGAAACCTGGCGGCACCTGGCGTCCACCGTGCTCGGCGACTACGTGACCAGCACGCTGTGGCTGTGTCTGTGGGTCGGGCTGGGGGTGTCGGCGCTGGGGGTGGGCTCGGCATGGCTGGTGACACGCTACGAGTTTCCGGGGCGGGCGGCGTTCGAGTGGGCGCTGGTGCTGCCGCTGGCGATGCCGTCCTATGTGATCGCCTATGTCTACACCGACTTCTTCCAGTACGTCGGCCCGGTGCAGACCACCCTGCGCGAGCTCTTCGGCTGGCGCAAGGCCGACTACTGGTTCCCTGACGTGCGTACCCTGGGCGGCGCAGCGCTGATGTTCACGCTGGTGCTCTACCCGTATGTCTACATGCTGGCGCGCACGGCGTTCATCGAGCGGGCGGGCGGGATGATCGAGGTCGGGCGCTCGCTGGGGCTGTCGCCGTTCCGGGCGTTCCTGCGGCTGTCGCTGCCGATGGCGCGGCCGGCGATCGCGGGTGGCGTGGCGCTGGCGCTGATGGAGACGCTGGCGGACTACGGCACGGTGTCCTATTTCGCGGTGCAGACCTTCACGACCGGCATCTACCGCGCGTGGTTCTCGCTCGGCGACCGGGTGGCGGCGGCGCAGCTCGCGCTGGTGCTGCTGGCCTTCGTGGTGGCGGTGCTGGCGTTCGAGCGGGTCAGCCGCGGCGGGCGGCGCTACCACGACACGACCTTGCGCCAGCGTGGCAACCCGCGGATGCGGCTGGGCGGGGTGCCAGCGGCGGGGGCGGTGGTGGGCTGCGTGCTGCCGCTGGTGGCGGGGTTCCTGCTGCCGGCCGGCTTGCTGCTGCGCATGGCGCTGACGGATGGCGACGCGCAGTTCGGCGAGCGTTTCTTCGTGCTGGCGCGCAACAGCATGCTGGTGGCCGGCTCGACCGCGCTGCTGGCGGTGGCGCTGGCGCTGCTGATCGGCTATGCGGCGCGCATCCACCGCGGGTCGGTCACACGCTGGGCGCACCGGGTGGTGGGGCTGGGCTATGCGCTGCCGGGGTCGGTGATCGCGGTGGGCGTGCTGATCCCGGTGACGCGGCTCGACCACGCGCTGGCGGCCTTGCTCACCGAGCTGACCGGCCACAACCCGGGCCTGCTGTTCACGGGCAGCATCGCGGCGCTGGTCTACGCCTGCCTCGTGCGCTACCTGACGGCGGCGGTGCAGGCGATCGACGAGGGCCTGGGCCGCATCACGCCGAACATGGACCACGCGGCGCGCAGCCTCGGCCTGAGTGCGGGGCAGACGCTGCGGCGGGTGCATCTGCCGATGCTGCGCGGGAGTGCGCTGACGGCGGGGCTGCTGGTGTTCATCGACGTGATGAAGGAGCTGCCCGCCACGCTGGTGATGCGCCCCTTCAACTTCGACACGCTGGCCACGCAGACCTACACGCTGGCCTCGGACGAGCGGCTGACCGAGGCATCGACCGCCGCGCTGGCGATCGTCGTGGTGGGGCTGGTGCCGATGGTGCTGCTGTGCCGCAGCATCGCGAAGGGGCGCTCGGCCTGAGCCGTCAACGCCAGCCGGCGCGGTCGAACACCTTCTGTGCGTTGACCGTGTTCTTCGCCAGATCGCCGACCGGCAGCGCGTCGGCCTTGAACGTGCCGAGCGATTCGAGCGCACGGTTGTTGGTCCTGACCGAGGCCACCACCGGCCACTCGTTGTTGCCGTCAGCGAAGTAGAGCTGCGCAGCGTCGCTGGCGAGGTACTCCAGGAACTTGACGGCCGCAGCCTTGTTCGGCGAATGCTTCAGCACGCCCGCGCCGGACACGTTCACATGTGTGCCCCAGTTCGACTGGTTCGGCCACACCACGCCGACGGCGCGCATGGCTTCCTGGTCGGCGGGCTTGGTCGAGCGCAGCATCCGGGCAACGTAGTACGAGTTCGACAGCGTCACCCCGCATTCACCGGCCGCCACCGCGTTGATCTGGTCGGTGTCGCCGCCCTTGGGCGCGCGGGCGAAGTTGGCGACCAGGCCACGCGCCCAGGCTTCGGTCTTCGCTTCGCCGTCGTGGGCGATCAGCGCGCCACCGAGCGACAGGTTGTAGGGATGCGATCCCGAGCGCACGCAGACCTGGCCCTTCAGCGCCGGGTGGGCCAGGTCTTCGTAGTTCAGCACCTGCTCGCGCTTGAGGGCCACCTTGTTGTAGACGATGACGCGGGCGCGGGTCGAGAACGAATACCAGTTGGGGGTGCGCAGCGCGGCGGGCACACGCGACTCCAGCACCGCGGACTTGATCGGCTGGAACAGGCCGAGCTTGTCGGCGATCTCCAGCCGCGTGGCGTCGACCGTGATCAGCAGGTCGGCGGGGCTGGCCGTGCCTTCGTTGCGGATGCGCTCGACCAGTTCGTCTTCCTTGCCGTCGATGCGGTTGATCTTGATGCCGGTGGTCTTCGTGAAGTTGCTGTAGAGCGCCTCGTCCGTCTGGTAGTGGCGGGCGGAGTAGAGGTTGAGCACCTGCTCCTGGGCGTGTGCCGACAGGCCGGACCAGGCCAGCGAAGCGGTGGCGGCGAGCAGCAGGGTGCGGCGTGCGGTACGGAACGTGGTCGAGGTCATGGCGCAGCGATGCGGTACAGCATCAAGGATGGACGATGCCGCATCGTATCAAGAATCATTCCTATTATCATCCTTGTGGCTTTACCGCCACCGATTCCACAGCGTCAGCCAGCCGTTGTAGACCTTGGCCGCCACCCGATCGACGGGCACCAGCCGGGCCAGCCACCCCATCGGCCACGCGGTCCACAGGATCGGCTCCCATGCCGCGGCCCCGTGCAGCCAGCCGATGGCCTCGCGGCGCAGTCCCAGGCTCAGCGCACGGTGCCCGGTGGCCAGACAGAAATGGCGCCGCAGCCGGGCGAGTTCGGCGTCGCCCGGCGCGGGGCCCAGGAACAGCTCGTCGAAGAAGCCGAGCTTGTTGACCTCGAAGCGGTACGACGCGGCCCCGGTGGCGAGATGGCCCTGCACCAGCGCCTGGCCCGGTGCTGCCTTGTCGTACTTGATCGCGCCGGGCACCGCGACCATGTGCGCCTCGAAATGCCGCGCCAGCAACGACAGGAAGCGGTAGTCGGCGGCGCTGCGGGTGTGGGTGGTGAAGGGGCCGATGCGCTCCAGTGCCCGGCGGGTCAGCAGCGTGATCGGCAGCCAGTTCAGGTAACCCCAGCGCATCGCGTCGAAGATGTGGCCGTGGTAGACCTGCGCATCGGGTGCCTCCATGCCGTCGACGATGGCCCGGCCCCAGCCGCCGACCGGCTCTCGGTGCTGGTAGACGCGCAGGTAGTCGTCCGTTTCGCCGTGGGGCATGGCCAGCGCGGTCGAGCCGATCCGCCGGGCAAAGGGCACGAAGTCGCGGCCGATGTCGTGCAGATCGTGGCGGATGCGGGGTCTGCCGTCGCCCAGATCTTCCAGGAATTCCGTCGTGACCCAGTCGGCCTGCGGGTGGCTGCGCAGGAAGGCGGTGGTCAGCGCCAGGAACTGGGGCAGCCATTCGTCGTCCGAGTCCAGAAAGGTCAGCCAATCGGCGCGGCTGGCGTCCAGGCCGGCATTGCGGGCGCTGTAGACCCCCTGGTTGGCCTGCTGCAACAGGCGGATGCGCGGATCGCCCAGCGCCCGGACCCGCGCCACGGAGTCATCGGTCGAGCCATCGTCGATGACCAGCAGCTCCCAGTCGGTGAAGGTCTGCGCCTGGACGCTGCGCACGGCCCGCAGCAGCACGTCGCCGCGGTTGTAGGTCGGCAGGATGACCGAGACCTGGGGCGTGTGGGCAGACATCGGGGCGCCGACAGCGGATCAGTTCATCACCGTGAGTGCGGTGGCGACCGCAGCGGCCCCGACGCCGACGCCGACCTGTTGCCAGCGCGAGGCCGGCACGCCGCGCAGCTGGCGGTACAGCCGCAGGCCGTGGATCTCGCGGGTGGCGACGAGGCGGCAGGTGCGCTGCTCGATGTCGTACCAGGCGCCGATGGCAGGGCGGTTGGCCAGCGGCTCGTGCAATCCGAGCGCGTCCGAGCGGGTGCAGTCGGTGCCGAAGAGTTGCCGCACCGCCTCCATGCACAGCCAGGTGCCGGGCGAGCAGCGGGCGTATTCGGGGTCGTAGGTGCTGTAGCGTTCGTAGGTGGTGCTGCCTTGGCGCAGGCGCACCAGCCCGGCGATGTCCCGCGTGCCGCTGCGCAGCATCCAGACACTGGCCTGGCCGATCTGCGCCAGGCGGGGCAGCAGGCTGCGGTGGAAATCCGCCTCCCGCGGGTCCGCCCACAGCCCGACCTTGGCCCCGCTCTTCCAGCCCAGGCGTTCGATGGCGATGTAGCGCTCGAATGCACCAGAGACCGTGTCGGCCGCGTCGTGGACCTCGATGTGGAGGCCCTCCGGACAGGCTTCCTGCAGCAGGCGTTCGCTGCGCCGGTAGGCCTGGCGGGTGTTCTTGGAGCGGCTGCGGAAGTAATCGTCCCAGGTGCCGGTGATGGGCAGCACGCCGGAGTAGGTGTCCAGGCGTGCCTGCACCGACAGGTGGCCGACCGCCTGCAGCATCGCGGCGGCGGGCAGCTCCTGCACGTCGATCTCCCGCAGGTCGAGCTGGTGCCAGTCCGGCTGGCGCCGCAGCAGGGCGGACAGTGCTGCCTGCCACACCTGCCACGCATCCACCAGATGCAGGACACCCGGGCGGTCACCGCTCCATGCACCGATGTGGCGCAGCACCTTCATCTGAAAGCGGTGCCGCACCTCCACGCACAAGGCCAGCGGCAGCAGACCCACCAGCGTGCCCGCGGCATCCCGCACGGTCACGATCCAGGGTTCATCACCGGGACGCGAGAAATGCTGCCAGGACAGTTCCGTGAAGACCGGAGTCACGAACAGGCTGGGCGCGTGCGCACGCGCCACGGCGCTTGACCATTCATCCCGGAGCAACTCGAACGCCTGGAGTCCGCAATGGACTTCGGAGGACAGGAACCGGTGTTCGGATTCGGTGCGCATGAACGTCCTTGTAGGTGCATGGCAGCTCGGGATGCACTGCGATGGTTCAGGACTGATTTTGCGCAACAAATACTATATTGGTGTGATTTTGTTGGCACAAACCACGCATGAACGGGATTTCATGAATCGAACATGAATGCTATTGCCAATCTTTTCGATTCGGGCTGGATCCCGCTGTGGTGTTCTGGTCAACGCCAGGCTGGTCATCAAGCCGGTGTGCTGTGCCGGATCAGGTGGTCGAACGCGCTCAGCGCCGCCGTCGAGCCGGCCCCCATCGCGATGATGATCTGCTTGTACGGCACGGTCGTCACGTCACCCGCCGCGAACACGCCCGGCACCGAGGTCTGGCCGCGGTCGTCGATGATGACCTCGCCGCGCGCGCTCAGCTCGACCGTGCCCTTGAGCCAGTCGCTGTTGGGCAGCAGGCCGATCTGCACGAAGATGCCTTCGAGGTCCACGCGGTGCAGGGTGTCGTTCGTGCGGTCCTTGTAGCTCAGGCCGTTGACCTTCTGGCCGTCGCCGTGGACCTCGGTGGACAGCGCCGAGACGATGACCGTCACGTTGGGCAGGCTGTGCAGCTTCTTCTGCAGCACGGCGTCGGCGCGCAGTTGCTTGTCGAACTCGATCAGCGTGACGTGGCGGACGATGCCGGCCAGGTCGATCGCCGCTTCCACGCCCGAGTTGCCGCCGCCGATCACGGCCACGCGCTTGCCCTTGAACAGCGGTCCGTCGCAGTGCGGGCAGTAGGCGACGCCCTTGTTGCGGTACTCGGTTTCACCAGGGACGTTCATCTGCCGCCAGCGGGCGCCGGTCGAAATGACGACGCTGCGGCTGCGCAGGCTCGCGCCGTTCTCCAGCTTCACTTCGATCAGGCCGCCTGGTTCGCTGGCCGGGATCAGCGCGGTGGCCCGCTGCAGGTTCATCACGTCCACGTCGTGCTGCCGGACGTGCTGCTCCAGCGCGGCGGCGAGCTTCGGGCCGTCGGTTTCCTTCACCGAGATGAAGTTCTCGATGCCCATCGTGTCGAGCACCTGACCGCCGAACCGCTCGGCCGCGACCCCGGTGCGGATGCCCTTGCGTGCCGCGTAGATCGCCGCCGCTGCACCGGCCGGACCACCGCCGACGATCAGCATGTCGTAGGGCGCCTGCGCGGTGATCTTCGCGGCTTCGCGGGCCGCGGCGCCGGTGTCGATCTTCGCGAGGATCTCGGCCAGCTCCATCCGCCCGGACGAGAACATCTGCCCGTTCAGGTAGACACACGGCACGCCCATGATCTGGCGCTCGTCGATCTCGGCCTGGAACATCGAGCCTTCGATCGCGGTGTGGCGGATCTTCGGGTTGAGCGCGGCCAGCAGGTTGAACGCCTGCACCACGTCCGGGCAGTTGTGGCAGGTCAGGGACATGTAGGTCTCGAAGACGAGAGCCTGTCCGGGGTCGAGCGCCTTGATCTGCTCGACCAGCGCCGCTTCGACCTTGGGCGGGTAGCCGCTGGTCTGCAGGAGTGCGAGCACCAGCGACGTGAACTCGTGGCCCATCGGCAAGCCGGCGAAGCGCACGCCGGTGTCGGCACCTGCGCGGCTGATCTGGAAGGAGGGCACGCGCTCGCCGCTGATCGCACCGACACGCACGCTCAGCTTGCCGGCCGGCGCGACCGAGGCCACGTCCGCCACCAGTTCGAGCATCTGGCGGGCGTTCGCGCTGTCGTCGGCGAAGGTGACGATCTCGATGGGCTGCACGAGGCGTTCGAGGTAGCCCTTCAACTGGGTCTTGAGGTTGCTGTCCAACATGGTCGGTGCTCCTTGAGGGTGAGGTAGGGGCGTGTCAGGCCGGAAGGGCTGCATGGGCTGCAATCCTTCGGGTCCGAGTCGGGGGAGTGGTGCCCTCCTGCGGGGGAGGGCTGGAGACCGGAAGAACCCGGTCCCCAGCGATGGCGTCAGCGCGTCAGGATCAGATCTTGCCGACGAGGTCGATCGACGGCGTCAGCGTGGCAGCGCCTTCGTTCCACTTGGCGGGGCAGACCTGGCCGGGATGGGCAGCGGTGAACTGGGCGGCCTTCAGCTTGCGCAGCGTTTCCTTCACGTCACGGGCGATCTCGTTGGAGTGGATCTCGGCGGTCTTGATGACGCCGTCCGGGTTGATCACGAACGTGCCGCGCAGCGCCAGACCTTCTTCCGGGATGTGGACGCCGAAGGCATTGGTCAGCGTGTGGGTCGGGTCGCCCACCAGCGGGAACTGCGCCTTGCCGACGGCCGGCGAGGTCTCGTGCCACACCTTGTGCGAGAAGTGCGTGTCGGTCGTGACGATGTAGACCTCGGTGCCCGCGGCCTGGAACGCCGCGTAGTTGTCGGCAGCGTCCTCGATCTCGGTCGGGCAGTTGAAGGTGAAGGCGGCCGGCATGAAGATCAGGACGGACCACTTGCCCTTCAGGCTCTCGTTCGAGACTTCGACGAAGTGGCCGTTGTGGAAGGCGGTGGTCTTGAACGGCTGGACTTGGGTGTTGATGAGTGACATGGACTGACTCCTTGGGTCGTGGGGTTGGAGGGGTGGGGTGAACGAGTGGATGGGATGGATCTTAGGTGTTGTCGATCGATTGATCCAATTGCATATTTTTTGTTTTTCAATAGAACATTGCTATTGATAGTGCGGTGTACCTGGGGATTACTTGAAGATAAGAATCATTCTTATTATCATGCATGCATGTCACCTGCTTCCACTTCCCCGCTGTCGCCCGCTGTCCTGTCCGATGCGACGCCAGAATCTGCCGATGCCTCGCTGCCCGAAAAAAGCCGTCCTTCGGGCGCTGTACCGCGCTGGTCCAGTCGGACGCTGCTCGCGGGCCGTCAGGAGATCGAGATCGACCACGATGGGGCGGTCTACCGCTTGCGCCAGACCTCGCTGGGCAAGCTGATCCTGACCAAGTAGGGCGGCGGATGGTTTTTCTGCCACGTTGCGCCAGCCAGCCGGGGCCTCCTGCCCGCATTGCCCGCCCGCGCTCTTTTTCGATGCCGAAAGAAAGGGCTGAGCATGAAGTTCGATGTGGGACTTGACGCGCTGTACGACGTGTTCGCGGGGGCGGTGCAACACGCCATGCCGCTGGTGATCCAGGGAGGCCGTGCTGGTGGACGGTGTGTCTTGCCTGTGCAGCACGAGGCCGTGGGGGTGCCGCAGGTGGTGGCCTGGTCGCCGCTGTCGCGCCTGCTGAGGGTGCGCGGCGCTGTGGGGGTGTGGGAATTCGACGTGTCGGACCTCGACCGCGTGTGGCTGGTCGGACAGCTCTGGGGCCGCAACTGCGGCTGGCGCTTGCTGCTGGAGCAGCACACCGACATCGGATTGCACTGAGCAGGAGATTTCAAGATGTGTGCCTCCGAACGACCGAACCCGGGGTCGCTGCTGTGGACCTCCCCGGACGAGCCGAACAAGACCGCCGATCCGGCCCAGGCCGTGGCGGGGCGGCTGGTGCGCCGTGCGTCCCCGACGGTATCTTCAGGCGCCTGCGACATCGAGCAGCCGTTGCCCCAGTCGTCGCGACGCCGCCGGCTCTGGGAACTGCCTCGCCCGGTGTTCTGTCCGGTGCTGGGAACCTGCATGTCGATCGAGCAGTTGCGGCGGCTGGCCGAGAAGGTGCTGGGTCGGCGGGCGCAGGCCGATGACTACGAGCTGCACTGCAGCGCGATCAACGAGTGTGCGCAGCGCAGCGAGCTGGCCGAGCGGTTGCAGCGCGAATTGGACAGCCGCCACGACCAGGCGATCCGGCAAGCCCGCTCGCTGCGCAGCACCGGCGAGCTGGCCGCCTACTGGCGCGAGGCCACACGCGGCTGCGAGGTGGGTGCGGCACTGTGGGTGACGCTGACGCACCCGTGCTGCGACGCCGTGCTGGAAGAGCAGGTGCAGCGCGACATCCACATGCTCCAGCACCAGACCGGCACCGGCGTGCGCATCGATGCCCGGCGCATGCAGGCACTGGCGGCGGAGAACGCCGTGCTGACCCGCGAACTCGCCGCCGTGCAGGCCCGCGTGACGCGCCAGATGGCCGACAAGGCGCTGCAGATCGAGCACCAGCAGGCCGAACTCGTGCGCCTGCGGGCGCAACTGGTGGCGCGGGACACGCTGATCGCCTGCCTGCGCGAGGACGTGGCGAGTGCCGTGCCGGCAACGCCCGGCCCGACCCCGGCCAGTGTCACGGCCGATCGGCTGGACCTGGCGTACCGGCTGGAGTGGCAGCAGCAGCAGGTGCGCACGCTGACCCAGGCGCTGGAGCGCAGCGAGCGGCAGGTGCGGCGGCTGCAGGCGCGGCAGCCCGAGCCAGGACAGGTGCTGGCGGCGGCGGAAGAGCCGCCGGAGGTCGTCTCCCCCGAGGACGAGGGCGGTGCGCTGGACCTGCAGGACAAGGCCGTGCTGTGTGTCGGCGGGCGCACGGCGAGCGTGCCGGTCTACCGGCGCGAGATCGAGACCCGGGGCGCCCGCTTCCTGCACCACGACGGCGGCGAGGAGGACAGTGCCGCCCGGCTCGACGCCCACCTGGAGGCGGCCGACCTCGTCATCTGCCAGACCGGCTGCATCAGCCACGGCGCGTACTGGCGCGTCAAGGACCACTGCAAGCGCACCGGCAAGCGCTGTGTCTTCGTCGAGCGTCCGAGCGCCAGCGGCCTGTTGCGAGGGCTGGAGTCGGCCTGAGCGCGGCTCGGCTTGCCCTGCCTCAAGGGGCATCGGTTGTTGTGTGTTGACGACATTGAGGCATGTTTTTTTCTCGATGTTAATGAGAATGGATATCATTTGCAAAACAGCGCCCCAGCCAGACGCCAGGAGCCGCGCCCCAAGCCCCATCCCTGAACTGTCTGGATTCCACTGCCATGTCCCGCTGTGTTTCTTCGTCTTCCTCGTCCACCGGGCGCCGCCTGCTCGCCACGGCGCTGCCGCTGGGCGCACTGGCCGCCGGTTTCGGTCTGACCAGCCTGGCCCACGCCCAGACGTCCGTCGCGCCCGCCACCGAGCCGGCCGCCGAGGTCTCGACGCTGCGCAAGATCACCGTCAAGGGCAAGAAGGAAGAAGAGCGCGGCAAGGACGGCGTGCGCGCCGTGACCACCACGATCGGCAAGGGCACGCAGGAACTGCGCGACGTGGCGCAGTCCGTCACCGTCGTCACCGAGAAGCTGATCGACGACCGCAACCTCGACACGATGAAGGACGTGCTGAAGAACACGGCCGGCATCAGCTTCCTGGCGGCCGAAGGTGGTGAGGAAGACATCCGCCTGCGCGGCTTTCCCCTGCAATCGACGGGCGACGTGTTCATCGATGGCATGCGCGACCCGGCTTTCTACGACCGCGACACCTTCTTTCTCGACCGGGTGGAGGTGCTGCGGGGTTCGGCCTCGATGCTGTTCGGGCGCGGCTCGACGGGCGGTGCGGTCAACCAGGTCACCAAGGCGCCTCGTCCGATCACCGAACACCAAGTGGACGTGACGGTGGGCAGCCACCACTACCAGCGCGTCGTCGGTGACTTCAACCTTCGCACCGGCGACAACTCGGCGCTGCGTCTGGGCGTGATGAACACCACGGCGGACAACAATGGCGCTGGCTCCTCGCTCAACAAGACGGGCCTGGCGGGCACCTACCGCTGGGGCATGGGCGAGCGCGACGAGTTCACGCTGTCCTTCTTCCACCTCGACAACGACAACGGCATGAACTACGGCATGCCGTGGATCCGCCCGACCGCGACCTCCGGGGTGGCCGAGACGACGCTGTTGCCGGTGGACCCGAGCGCCTACTACGGCACGGCCAGCGACAAGAACCGTGGCGAGGCGACCACCGCCGGCTTTGGCCATGTGCACCGTTTCTCGGCCACCTCCACCCTGACGACCAAGGTGCGCCTGGGGGACTTTGACCGCGACCAGCGTGCCAGCACCATCCGCCTGGCGGCGGCGGCGCTTCAGCCGAGTGGCATCGCAGCTACGCTGGCGAACTTCAGCAACGCCACCGTGCTCACCCGTGGCACGCAGCTCAAGATCCAGAACGTGCGCAACCTGTATGCGCAGACCGACTACACCGGCCGCTTCGACGCGCTGGGCGTGCAGCACGCCGTCATGGCAGGCGCCGACGTGGCCATCGAGCAGAAGAAGGTCTACGCACAGCTCACCGCGGCGCAGGGCGGTGTCGTGCCCGCCAAGACCAACACCACGGTGGGCACGGAAAACGACGGCGCCACAGTGGACGAGAGCCTGCGCAAGCTGCGGCTGGGCAACGAGTACGTGTCGCGCGGGCTGGGCTTCTATGCACAGGATCTGGTGCAGGTCGCGCCGATGTGGAAGGTGCTGGCTGGCACGCGCTATGACCGCCTGGTCGGCGAGTACGACGCCTATGCGATTCCGACAACCGCCGCCAGCCCTGTCGCGACCACCAGCTACCGCATGGAAATCTCCGAGTGGAGCCACCGCACCGGCGTGATCTTCCAGCCGTCCGACCGGATGTCCTTCCACGTCTCGGGGGCCACCTCGTTCAACACCTCGGGCGATGCCTACTCGCTGAGCGCCCAGAACGTGAACACCCCGCCCGAGAAGGCGATCAACGTCGAGTTCGGCGGCAACTTCACCTCGGACGACGGCAAGTTCAACGCCCGCTTCGCCGTGTTCCGCTCCACCAAGCTGAACGAGCGCAACACCGATCCTGACGTCAACCTCGTCACCTTGTCCGGCAAGCGCCATGTGGCGGGCATCGAGCTGGACCTGGCCGGGCGTCTGACGTCGGCGTGGGAGGTGTTCGGCTCCTACATGTGGATGCCGTCGGCGAAGATCGACGTGGCCGTGCCGTGTACCGCCAGCGCCACCGTCACCTGCGTGCAGACCGAAGCCCAGGGTGCGCGCCCGTCGCTGACCCCGCGCCACAGCGGCACGGTGTGGACCACCTACCAGCTCACGCCGAAGGTGCGTGTCGGTGGTGGCCTCAATGCCCGCAGCAGCATGACCCCCAACCGCAATCCCGGCTGGGCCGCGCCCAAGTACATCACCGGCGACCTGATGGCCGAATACGCCGTCAACGAGGACTTCACCCTCAAGGCCAACGTCTCGAACGTGGCCAACAAGCTGTACGCCGAGTCGCTCTACACCGGCCACTACACGCCGGGCGCCGGGCGCGTGGTGCAGCTCACCGGCTCGCTGAAGTTCTGATCCGGGACACACCGCGATGCTGATCTGCATTCCTGGCGTGTTCGACGCCGACGCGCTGGCCCGTGCCCGCGCGCTGCTGGTGGAGGCGCCGTGGACCGATGGCGCCGCCACTGCGGGCGCCCAGGCGGTGCAGGCCAAGCACAACCAGCAACTGCCCATCACCTGCGCGTCCGCACAGGCGCTGCAGTCGATGGTGCTCGGGGCGCTGGAGCGGCATCCGGTGTTCTTCTCGGCGGCGTTGCCCAAGCGGGTGTTCCCGCCGATGTTCAACCGCTACGGCGGCGCTGCCAACACCTACGACGCCCACGTGGACAACGCCATCCGCTACACGCCCGGCCGCGGCGAGCGGGTGCGCACCGACCTGAGTGCGACGCTGTTCCTGGCCGACCCGGCGGACTACGACGGCGGTGAACTCGTGATCGACGACACCTATGGCGAGCAGCGCGTGAAGCTGGCGGCCGGTGACCTGGTGCTCTACCCGGGCACCAGCGTCCACCGCGTCGAGCCGGTCACGCGTGGTTTCCGGGTCGCCAGCTTCTTCTGGATCGAGAGCCTGGTGCGCTGCGACGCGCAGCGCCGCCTGCTGCACGACATGGACCGCTTCCTCATGCACCTGCGCAGCACGGTGGGCGAGACCGATCCCGGCGTCGTCGGCCTGACCGGGACGTACCACAACCTGCTGCGCCAGTGGGCGGACACCTGAGCCCCATTCCCATGGACACGACCTTGCATTCCGCTGTTTCCCCTGACGCGCTCGGCCCCGGTGCCAAGCGGGCGCTGCTCGGCACCATGCTGGGCGCGCACCTGCTGGCCGGCTGGGCGCTGCTGCAGGTGCCCGCCGTGCGGCAGGCGGCGGCCGAGGTGGCGCCGATGATGGTCGACCTGATCGCCCCGACGCCCCGGGCCCCGCCGGCGCCGCCACCTGTGCCGAAGGTGCAACCGAAGTTGCCACCCCCGCCACCAACGCCCGTCATCGCGGCCAAACCGCCCCCGTTGCCGTCGCCCGTTCCGGTCTTCACCGCGCCGCCACCACCGCCCGAGCCGCCGCCTGCGCGCCCGCCGGAAGCCCCGCCCACGCCGCCTGCGCCACCAGCGCCGCTGGTTCCTCCTGCACCGCCCGCACCAACCGCGCCCCCGGTGCCGCCCGCACCGGCGCCGGCCGCCCCGCGCCAGGTCGTGCTGACCGACAGCGACTGGGTGCGTGTGCCCGAGGTCGAGTACCCGCTCGCCTCGCGCCGGTTGAAGGAGGAGGGCACCGTCGTCGTGCGGGCGCTGATCGACACCCGTGGCGTGCCGAAACAGGTCGCGCTGCAACGCTCGTCCGGCCACACCCGGCTGGACCAGCAGGCGCTGCGGGCCGCGATGACCGCCCGCGTCAAACCGCGCACCGAAAACGGTGTGCCCTTCGAGTTCTGGATCGCGATGCCGCTGGCATTCGAGCTGGAAGACTGATTTCAAAGGAGAACCCCATGGGCTTTGGCCATTTCATTACCCAGTCCGACGCGGTCGGCAAGACGCTGCTGGCGATCCTCGTGCTGATGTCGGTGGCCTCGTGGGCGCTGATCGCCATCAAGGGCGTGACCCAGATCCTGCGCAGCCGGCGCAGCGACAAGTTCCTGAACTTCTTCTGGAACGCCCGCTCGCTCGACGAGGTCGATGCCGAGATCCGCACCCACGGCGTCGCCGATCCCTTCGGCCACCTCGCCGCCCACGCCATCCACGCCCAGGCCCACCACGCCCGGCACGGCGCGGCCAAGCTCCAGGAGGCGGGCACGTCGCAGGAGTTCGTCACCCGCACCATCAAGAAGGTGCTCGACGAGGAGACGACCCGGCTCGAAAACGGCCTGACCATGCTCGCCACGATCGGTGCGACAGCGCCTTTCGTGGGCCTGTTCGGCACGGTCTGGGGCGTCTACCACGCGCTGCTGGCCATCGGCATGAGCGGCGCGGGCACGCTGGACAAGGTGGCCGGCCCGGTCGGCGAGGCGCTGATCATGACGGGCATCGGTCTGGCGGTGGCGATCCCCGCCGTGATGGCCTACAACGCCATCCACCGCAGCAACCGCGTGCTCAACGCCCGGCTGGACGCCTTCGCGTTCGAGCTGCTGACCTTCCTGACCACCGGCTCGACGCTGCGCCCGTCGGCGACCCTGAGCGTGGTCCCGGCGGCCACGTCCTCCACCACCGTCGCCGCCTGAAGGAGCCCGCCCCATGGCCTTCGCCAGTTTCGACCGCCAGCAGTCCGGCGGCCCGGTGTCCGAGATCAACATGGTGCCGCTGATCGATGTGCTGCTGGTGCTGCTCGTCATCTTCCTCGTCACGGCGCCGCTGCTGACCCATTCCGTCAAGCTGGAGCTGCCGCAGGCCACCAGCCAGGTGAACCCGCCGGTGCCGGCGAAGATCGAGTTCGCGATCGACGCCGAGGGCCAGCGCTACTGGAACGGCGAGCGCGTCACCCGCGAGGAAGCGGCCATGCGCTTCCTTGCCGAAGGCGGCCAGCCCGTGCAGCCCGAGATCCACCTGCGCGCCGACCAGGATGTCGCCTACCGCCACGTCGCCCAGACGCTGGCGGACGCCTCGAAGGCCGGGCTGACCAAGGTCGGCTTCGTGAGCCAGCCCGAGGCGAAATGACGGCGGGCGCGGTGTCGCCACCGGTCTGCCTCGGTGACTACGCCGACGCGGCCCGCGCACGGTTCGACGACAACGCCCGTGCCTATTTCGAGGGCGGCGCCGCCGACGAGCTGACGCTGGCGGCCAATGTGCAGGCGTGGCGGGACATCCCGCTGTCGTCGCGGGTGCTGCGGCCGATGGCGGGCGGGCACACGCGGGTCACGCTCTTCGGCCGCACGCTGGCACACCCGATCCTGCTGGCGCCTGTGGCCTACCAGCGGCTGGCGCATCCGGACGGTGAACTGGCCACCGCACAGGCCGCCGCCGCACTGCAGGCCGGCATGGTGCTGAGCACGCAGTCGTCCGTGGCGGTCGAAGACGTCGCGCGCATCGTCTGCACCGACCCGGACGCCGGCCCGCTGTGGTTCCAGCTCTACCTGCAGCACGACCGTGGCTTCACGCTGCAACTGGTGCAGCGCGCCGAAGCCGCTGGCTGCACAGCGCTGGTGCTGACCGTCGATGCCCCGGTCCACGGCGCCCGCGACCGCGAGCGGCGCGCAGGTTTCCGGCTGCCACCGGGCGTGCGGGCGGTGCATCTGGACGCATTGCCGCCACGGCCGGTGCGCACGCTCGGCCCGGGCCAGAGCGCACTGTTCGATGGCCTGCTCGCCGACACGCCGACCTGGGACGACGTGGCCTGGCTGCGCGCGCGCACCCGGCTGCCGCTGCTGCTCAAGGGCGTGACACACCCGGACGATGCGCGGCTGGCGCAGGCGAACGGGGTGGACGGGCTGATCGTCTCCAACCACGGCGGGCGCACGCTCGACACGCTGCCCGCCACGGCGACACTGCTGCCGCGCATCGCCGATGCGGTGGGTGCGGATCTGCCGCTGCTGGTCGATGGGGGCATCCGCCGCGGTACCGACGTGCTCAAGGCACTGGCGCTGGGCGCGCGGGCGGTGCTGATCGGGCGGCCGGTGGTGCAGGCGCTGGCCGTGGCAGGCGCGCACGGCGTGGCGCATGTGCTGCGGCTTCTGCGCGACGAACTGGAGATTGCGATGGCGCTGACAGGTTGCGCGACCCTCGATCCGATGGGGTGCCAGGCCGTGGAATTTGAAAGCGGACAAGACCGCGACCAGCGGTCTGGCTATAGTGGTCCTACCTCTGCTACACGATCGCCACTCGCTGCTCCGAATGAAGGCTCTGCTTGTCGATGACCATGCCCTGTTCCGCTCTGGACTGATGCTGTTGCTGGGGGCGCGTTTCCCGGATGTGGTGATGCGTGAAGCCGATGGCCTGTCCGCCGCGCTGGCCCATCTGAATGCCGAGCCGGACATCGAGCTGGTGCTGCTGGACCTCGGTTTGCGTGACAGCGACGGACTGCCCACGTTGCGCCAATTGCGTGCCGCATCCGAAGATCGCACCATCGTGGTGCTGTCAGCCTACGACGACGCCGACACCGTGATCGCCGCGCTCAACGAGGGCGCTGCCGGCTTCATCCCCAAGTCCACCCGCGGCAAGGGGGTCGAGCAGGCGCTGCGCGTGGTGCTGGACGGTGGCATCTACCTGCCGTCCGTGGTCTACGCCGCCGTGGCGCCATTGCCTGCGCTGGAGCAGAGCGACGACGCCCGCGCAGCCGAGGCCATCGAACGGCTGGGGTTGTCGCCGCGCCAGATCGACGTGCTGCGGCTGCTGACGGCGGGGCAGTCGAACAAGGTGATCTGCCGCGAACTCGACGTGGCAGAGTCCACCATCAAGACCCACCTGCTGGCGCTGTTCCGCAAGCTGGGGGTGAATTCGCGCACCGAGGCGGTGGTCGCGGCAGCGCGGCTGGGGCTGAAGTTTCCGAGCAGTTGACCCGCCGCGGCATCAGCCGGCCACCACCCTCACCGCCGCCCGCTTGGCCTCCGGCTCCGACTCGAACCGCTCGAAGCCGGTGTAGCAGAGGAAGTGCCGATTCGCCGCCCGCCCGAACAGCGCCATGCCCAGCCGCGTCGCGAGGTCGTGCCCCATCTGCGTCACCCCGTTGCGCGAGACGACGATCGGCACGCCCATGTGCGCCGCCTTCATCACCATCTCGCTGGTGAGCCGGCCCGTGGTGTAGAAGGTCTTGTCGCCGCCCTCGACACCGTGCAGCCACATCCAGCCAGCAATCGTGTCGATCGCGTTGTGGCGCCCCACGTCCTCGATGAACATCAGCAGCTGCGTGCCGAGAAACAGCGCGCAGCCGTGGACCGAGCCGGCCTTGCGGTGGATGCTGTCCTGCTGGCGCACCACGTCGAGCAGGCCGTTGAGCGTGCCCTGGCGGATGCGGGCCGTGCGGGCGTCGGGCAGGCGGATGGCATCGACCTGCTCCATCACGTCGCCGAACACGGTGCCTTGTCCGCAGCCGGTGGTGACGACGCGCCGGCCGGTGCGGCGGTCCAGGTCCGGCAGCCCCGAGCGCGTGTACACCGCCGCCGCGCCCACGTCCCAGTCCACGGTGATGGACACGATGTCGGCCAGATCATCCACCAGCCGCTGGTTGCGCAGCCAGCCCAGCACGAGCAGCTCCGGACTCGCGCCCAGTGTCATCAGTGTCACCACCTCACGCTTGTCCACGAACACGGTCAGCGGGCGCTCGGCCGGGATCGGGATCGTGCGCCGCTCGCCGTACTCGTCCATCACCTCGATCTCGCGCAACAGCGGGTCGCGCGCGGTGGTCATGCGTGGCGCGTCGGGGCGCAGGTCGGGCAAGGGGGCGGCGTAGGCCATCGCCATGTCAGCCCTTGGAGGCTGTGGCCGGTGCTGCGGAGGCGGCCGCCGCTGGGGCCGATGCCGACGCTGGTGGCGTGTAGACGAAGGCACCCGGATCGGCACAAGGTGGTGTCTCGACCGCCGGCTTGATTTCCTTGCCCGCCACCTTGGCCTTGGTGCGGTAGTCGGCGGCCACCTTGTCCATCGACAGGCAGAGCTTGTAGGCATCGACCTTGCCTGAGTGGGCGGTCTTGGCGGCGGTTTCGGCGGCCTTGGCCTTGGCCTCGTCGCTCGGGGCGGGCAGCTTGGCGACCGCCGCACCGGCCAGCAGGACCAGCAGCAGGGGGAGGGAGGTGGTGCGCTTCATGCGGGGGTGCTCGCGTGGGGGTTGGCTGGCACGGAGGTGGCGACGGGCGTGGACCGTTGCGCCGGGATCTTGCCGGCCTGGATGTCGTCGAACCAGAGTTCGTGGTGTTCCTTCGCCCAGGCTTCATCGACGTAGCCGGTGCGCATCGCGTCGTAGGCACCCTTCATGCCGACGGTGCCGATGTAGATGTGGCCCATGAACATCGCCATCATCAGCACGGTGGCGGTGCCATGGACCATGTGGGCGACCTGCATGTCGCCCCGCAGCGGCGCGAAGCCCGGCACCACGTCGTCCAGCACCAGCCCGGAGGCCACCACGATCAGGCCGAGCACGAACACGCCGCCCCAGAACACGACCTTCTCGCCTGCGTTGTAGCGGTGCGAGGGGATTTCCTTGCCGCCGAACAGGCCGCCGCCCTTGAGCAGCCAGCCCAGGTCACCGGATCGGGGCAGGTTGTCGCGGGCGAAGGTGAGGATGACGATGACCAGCGACACGGCGAACAGCGGCCCGGCGAGGTTGTGCGCGGTCTTCAGGGCGAAGGTGATCCACCCGAACAGCGTGTGGCCCAGCACCGGCAGCAGAAAGAACTTGCCGAACGCCATCACGATGCCCGAGATCGCCAGCACGACAAACGCTGTCGCATTGGTCCAGTGGGCGGCGCGCTCCAGCGGCGTGAACCGCTCGATCATCTTGCCGGTGTCGGCAGCGTGCCCGCCAAGCGGCCCCTTGCGCCAGTAGAACAACGCGATGGCGAGCGCCACGATCAGCAGCAGCGAGCCGCCATACGGAATGAGCCACTGGTTGCGCACCTGCCGCCACGCCTCGCCGGCCGTGGTGCGCCGACTGCCGGGGTACTGGACCTGCGGCTGGATCAGCACGCCCGCCTCGGCACCGGGCAGCGACGAATAGCCGGGCGCGGTGCCGCTGTCGCGGACGGCGCGCCAGACGGCGGCCTTGTCCTGTGACGGGCTGGCACTTGGGGCGGACGCCGCGTCGCTCGACTGCGCCGCCGCCACACCGCTGATCAGCATCAGCAAGGCAAGCAGCCAATGGCGGATCAACTGGAGGGGCGTGATGACCATGACGCCGCTCCTCACGGCCGCCCAGGGGCGCGGACGTACTCGTTCTGATTCTGGTTGCGGGCCTTGATCTGCTCTTCCCACGCGGCCTTCTTGTCGGTGGCGTAGGGGGCCTGATCGGGCTGCTTGACGCGCAGTTCCTGTGCGCGTTCACCACAGCCGACGAGGGCAGCGGCCATGCCCACGGCGAGGGCCAGTGTGCGGTGCGTGTTCATGACTTCGCAGCCTCCGGCTTGGCTTCCGGCTTGCCGTAGGCGGTGCCCCAGCCCCAGACCTCGCTGCCCTTGCCGCGCTGCACGACGCGGGTGCGGAAGATGTCCGCCACCACGTCGCCATCGCCGCCGAGCAGCGCCTTGGTCGAGCAC
>JAAFKB010000031.1 GCA_013299055.1 Sphaerotilus sp. | reverse complement strand
GGTCGAAGCCTGAATACAGCACCTTCAGGTCGTCCAGCGTCGCGATGCTCACGCCCGAGTTGCCGACCTTGCCGTAGATGTCCGGGCGCGGATCGGGGTCGGCGCCGTAGAGCGTGACCGAGTCGAACGCGGTGGACAGGCGCTTGGCGGGGATGCCCTCGGACACCAGCTTGAAGCGGCGGTTGGTGCGGAAAGCGTCGCCTTCACCCGCGAACATGCGCGTCGGGTCTTCGCCTTCGCGCTTGAAGGCGAACACGCCAGCCGTGAACGGGAAGCTGCCGGGCACGTTGTCCAGCATCAGCCACTTCAGCAACTCGCCGTGGCACTCGTAGCCGGGCAGGGCGACCTTGCGGATCTTGTTGCCGCTCAGCGTGGTGTGGATGAGGTTGGTGCGGATTTCCTTGTCGCGGATCTTCACGACGTATTCGTCACCCGCGTAGGCGCGCTGCATCTCGGGCCACTGGGCGAGCAGCTTCTTCGCGCCGGGGTCGAGCCGCTCCTCGCGCTGCTGCGCCAGATCGGTCAGTGCCTCGACGCCGCGGTTCTTCGCGGGATTGGCCTGCCGGAACATCACGGCACTGGCGCGCAGTTGCTGGATCTCGCGGGCGAGCGTGGCCTGCTGGCGGACTCTGGCCTTGTAGCCGCGCACGGTGTCGGTGATCTCGGCGAGGTAGCGCGCACGGGCCGCCGGGACGATCGGCGTCTGGTGCGTGCTGTGGCGCGTGTTGACCAGCGGCAGGCGGCCTTCGCCCAGCGTCAAACCGAGCGCGCCGAGCCGGACCTTGAGCGCCTGGTACAGCGCCGTCACGCCGTCGTCGTTGAAGCGGCTGGCCATCGTGCCGAACACCGGCATCTGGTCGGGCATCACGGTGAAGGCTTCGCGGTTGCGCTGCACCTGCTTGGCGACATCGCGCAGCGCGTCGGCCGAGCCCTTGCGGTCGAACTTGTTGATGGCGACGAACTCGGCGAAGTCGAGCATGTCGATCTTCTCCAGTTGGCTCGCCGCGCCGAACTCGGGCGTCATCACGTACATCGGCACATCGACGAACGGCACGATCGCCGCGTCGCCCTGGCCGATGCCGGAGGTCTCCACGATGATCAGGTCGAAGCCGGCGACCTTGGCGGCGGCCAGCACCTCGGGCAGCGCGGCCGAGACTTCCGAGCCGGTGTCGCGGGTGGCGAGGCTGCGCACGTAGACGCGCTGGCCGTTCGACCACGGGCCAGTGGCGTTCATGCGGATGCGGTCGCCGAGCAGGGCGCCGCCGCTCTTGCGCCGCGACGGGTCGATCGAGATGACGGCGATGCGCAGCGAATCATCCTGGTCGAGGCGCAGGCGGCGGATCAGCTCGTCGGTCAGGCTGGACTTGCCCGCGCCGCCCGTGCCCGTGATCCCCAGGACCGGCGTCTTGCTCGCCTTGGCCGCTTCATGCACGGCGGCGACCACGTTGGCATCGGCCTTGCCGTTTTCCAGCGCGGTGATGAGCTGAGCCAGCGAGCGCCACGCCGCTTCGGTGTGGCCTTGCAGCGCGGCGAGGTCGGTGGGCGCGTAGCTGGACAAGTCCTGGTCGCAGCGCATCACCATCTCGCCGATCATCCCCTGCAGCCCCATGCGCTGGCCGTCCTCGGGGCTGAAGATGCGCACGCCGTGGCTGTGCAGGTCGCGGATCTCGGCCGGCACGATCACGCCGCCGCCGCCGCCGAAGACCTGGATGTGTGCGCCGCCGCGGGCCTTGAGCAGCTCCACCATGTACTTGAAGTATTCGACGTGGCCGCCCTGGTAGCTGCTGACCGCGATGCCCTGCACGTCTTCCTGCAGCGCCGCAGTGACGACTTCGTCCACCGAGCGGTTGTGCCCCAGGTGGATGACCTCGGTGCCCATGCCCTGCAGGATGCGCCGCATGATGTTGATCGCCGCGTCGTGGCCGTCGAACAGGCTCGCGGCGGTGACGAAGCGCACCTTGTTCGTGGGGCGGTAGTTCGCCAGGGCTTTGTGGTCGGCGGACAGGTCGGTCATCGGAGGCTCCAGTCGGGTGCGTGCGATTTTGCGTTGACGTTTACGTAAACGTCATATGGGTTAACCCGAGGTCCGATCTTTTCCGTGGCGAGTCACCGGTCAGTGGACGAACGGGCGGCTGTTCATCGCGCCTACTTCACCAGCGTCATGAGCGTGTCGAAGCTGTTGACTACGCTGTACTTAACGTTTTCCGGCGCGAGCCGTTTGTTGATGTCCGCGAAGAACTTGGTGGCGCATGCGATCTTGGTCTTCTCGATTTCGCGCAATTGCAGAGACGACATGGACCCTTTGGTTTCTGCCACGAAGTAGACGTGCTTGACCGAACCCTCCTTGAACGAGATGGCCCAGTCGGGGTTGTAGTCACCGACGGGTGTCGGGATGAGGAAGCCGCGCGGCAGCTTGGCGTAGACCACCACATCGCTGCTGGTGTCCAGCTCCCTGACGAAGTCGCGCTCGACCTTGGAGTCGGTCAACACGTAGTCGTAGATGTGGCGCTGGAGCTTGTCGCCTGCTTTACTGAAGTCCTGCTTGGTTAAACCTGAAGTGAAAATATCCAAGTCATACCTCTCGCTCAATTCGGTGTAATTCAGTTTCGTTTCAATGTGTTGGACGAAGATGGTGGCTTTCTGTTCGTTGATTAAACGAGTCGCTTCGGCGATGAAACTCTCGGGGTTGGTCCTGAACTGGGCGAAAACGGCGGCGTTCATTCCCTTCAGGATTTCGGCAACGGTTCGGCGCGTCAGTTGGGTGCCTTCGGTCAGCTTGCCGATCAGGTCGTACTGGACGGTCGAGTGTACGGACTGCCGATGGCGTTCGGTTTCCGTGGTCTTGAGGGTGAAGGTGGTGCCCTCAAGGAGTCCGTCATGGGTGACCGCTGCGACTTGCTCACCCTGTTGAACGCTGTACTGCAACGGGGTGACACGAAGGCCCGTGTCCTTGTCGTTGAGCGCCGTGACGGCTTTCTGCACCAGCTCGCCGGAGTCGAATGACACGCTGTAGGCCGCCTTGCGGTTGATGCGGTTCCAGAGTGCCTTGAATTCCTGCTTGTGGAAATTGGCGTTGGTCTCCAGCTTCTTGGCTTTGCGGCCATCTTCTGGAAGCACCATCTGGCCCGCGCTGAACACGCTGCCGATGAGCTGATGGACCTCGGCCGCATGCGGCGTGAGTTCCGGGGGCAGCGCAGCCAAGGTGTCGGTCTTCTTGTCCGCGTGGTACGTCTCGGTGATGCGATCGGCCTCGTCGGTGTAGTCGTTCTTGACCAGATAGCGATAAATCTGCTTGGCGATCTGAGGGGTGACCTCCACGTCGCCGGCGGCGGTCTTCAGCACCTTGCCGGTGAAGAACGCCTCGTCGGCCACCTTTGGCCGTGCCGACAAGGAATCGCTGATGTCCTTCTGCAAGGCGGCTACGAAGTCCTTGTAGCTCTCGCTGGCCACGACCGTCAGCACGTTCACGTCATGGACGGTGGACGGGTGGTCCATCCGGTCGCCCTGCTGGTTGACGGACAGGCGCAGGCCACGTCCCACTTCCTGGCGGCGCGAGATGGTGTTGTCGCTGTGCTTGAGGGCGCAGATCACGAAGACGTTGGGGTTGTCCCAGCCTTCGCGCAGGGCCGAGTGCGAGAAGATGAAGCGCACTGGCTCGGTCAGCGACAGCAGGCGCTCCTTGTCCTTCAGGATGAGGTCGTAGGCATCCGCATCGTTCGACAGCCCGGCGTTCTCGCCGCGTTTCTCGGTGTCGGGGTCTGCCAGTCGCTTGGTCTTCTTGTCGATGGAGAAGTAGCCGCTGTGCGTCTTCTCGGTGGCAATGCCCTTGAGGTACTGGATGTAGGGCGTCTCGTCCAGGTCCAGCATCTCGTTGAGGTACTGGGTGTATTCCTCCTCGAAGATGCGGGCGTACTCCCCCTTCTCGTCGGCGCGGGTGTAGTCGCGGTACTTGGCCACCTCGTCGATGAAGTACAGCGTCAAGACCTTCACGCCTTGCTGGAACAGGGCCTGCTCCTTGTCGAAATGCGCCTTGATGGCTTCGCGGATCTGGATGCGGCGGAGCACCGCCTCGGTCACGTCGCCAGTCGCATCGCCCACCGTCAGCTCGACGCCGTTGGTGAAGCTCAGGGTGTCGGTGTTGGCGTTGATGTCCGAGACGACAAAGCCCTCGCGGTACTGGTCCAGTTCGTTGGACAGGTCGAACAGGTTGTCGCCTTTGGACAGCTTTCTGACGATGCGCTTGATGTGGCCGCTGGCCAGCTTCTGCTCGAATTCGACACGGGCCTCGGGCGGCTTCTTGCTCGAAATCTCGATGGATTGCAGGTACAGGTAGCCCGCCGTGCCTGCCAGCCCCTTCACCGCGATGCCGCGCACGGCGATCTTCTTCACCAGCTTCTGGTTGTAGGCGTCCAGCGCATCCAGCCGGTGGATCTTGTGGTGGGTGGTCTTGTGGGTGGCGGAGTAGCGCAGCACCATCAGGGCCTTGAACTCTTCCAGCGACTTCAGGGTCTGGGCGCCTTCCATCTTCTGGGGTTCGTCCAGGATCAGGACGGGGCGGTTGGCGCTGATCACGTCGATCGGCTTGCGCGACTGGAAATCGTCCAGTGCCTCGTAGATGCGGCGGTTGTCGGCACCCTTGGCGGCGAATGCCTGCACGTTGATGACCATGACGTTGATGCCGGCGTCCGACGAGAAGCTCTCCAGGTGGTGCAGTTGCTTGGAGTTGTAGATGAAGAAGCGCGCCTTCTTCTGGTAGGTCTCCAGGAAGTGCTCGGCGGTGATCTCCAGCGACTTGGCCACACCCTCGCGGATGGCGATGCTGGGCACGACGATGATGAACTTGCTCCAGCCGTGGCGGCGGTTCAGCTCGAAGATCGTCTTGATGTAGCAGTAGGTCTTGCCGGTGCCGGTTTCCATCTCCACGTCGAGGTTGATCTTGGCCACCTTGGTCTTGATCAGGGCCTCGGACATGGGGAGGTTCTGCCCGCGTTGCACCTGCTGGATGTTGTCCCGCAACTGCGTGTCGGTCAGCGTCAAGTCCGCGTTCTTGAATGCGTTGCCTGTACTGTCGTCATCGAAGGATCTTTGTACGGGGGTGGTCACCCGCCCTGGATCGAGCGTGTACGTTTGCGCCTTCAGCGTTGCCAGTGGCTGGCCCTTGAAGCAGTCCACCACGGCCTGCACGGCGGCGGACTGGTACGCCTGGGTCTTGAACTTGAGCTTCATGCCGGAGAATCCCCGTTGTGCTTTGCCGTCAATCCGGCGAGTTCGTGTTCGATTTCTTCGACCGTGGGCAGTTGGGATTGCACGGCCAAGGGGATGTCCTTGGTGATGAAGGAGCTGACCCCCATGGGTTTATGGACATCGCGCAGCGCGTACTCCACATCCAGCTTGTCCTTGTCCTTGCACAGAATCAGGCCGATGGTGGGTTTGTCATCGGTCGTGCGCAACAGGTCGTCCACGGCCGATAGGTAAAAATTCAGTTTGCCGATGTATTCGGGCTTGAAGGCACCTGCTTTCAGTTCGATCACCACGTAGCACTTCAGGCGTGCGTGATAAAAGAGCAGGTCCAGAAAGTAGTCCTTGCCATTGACCACCAGCGGGTATTGCCGACCCAGAAAGGCAAAGCCCTTGCCGAGTTCCAGCAGGAACCGCGTGATCTGCGCCACCAGTTGGTGTTCAATGTCGCGCTCCACGGCTTGCGGGGTCAGCGTCAAGAAGTCGAATACATAGGGATCTTTCAGGGTTTGCTGCACCAGTTCTGAGTAAGGAGCGGGCAATGTTTTACCGAAGTTGCTCACGGCTTGTCCGGTGCGCTCGTGAAAGCGTTGCTCGATCTGCCATTCCAGGATGGTGCGGCTCCAGCCGTTGTCCAGGCACGCCTGGGCATACAGCAGGGCGGTGTCCACCGTCTTCACCTTGGCCAGCAGGGTGCGCACATGGCCCCAGGGGATTTGTCCCACAGCCTGTGGGACAGACTCGAATGTGGGACTGAAAAAGGCATGGAGCTGCCGCATGGCGAAGAGGCTGGTGCGTGAAAAGCCCTTGATGCCGGGGTAAGTGGCTTGCAGATCCTGCGCCATCTGTTCCACCACGGCAGCGCCCCAGCCCTGCTCACCCTGCCATTGCAGCAACTGGCGGCCGATGTCCCAGTACAGGTTCAACAGCTCGGCATTGACGGCCCAAACGGATCTCATCTGGGCGGTCTGGATGCGTTGCTTGATGGCCTCCAACGCGTTCCGGTAGTCTTGATGCCGGGTGATGTCGCTCATGATGGTGGCTTCCAATATTCCTCAGAGGCACTTCACTTCGGTGCCGGGTGACAGCAGCTTGAAGATTTGCGCCACGTTGATCTTGACGGCGCTGTCCTTGAAGCCGGCGTCGCGGAAGACGACTCGGAGTGGCTGGCGTTTGGCCAGTTCCTTGACGAAATCCTCGTCGATGCCGCCACGGTTGTCGAAGCAGGCGGCCAGGGCGTTGCCATCGACGAAGAACACTTCCTTGTTCAGGATGGTTTCCTTGGCGATCGGCAAGGCCAGATCGACGCCCCAGTCGAGCATGACTTGGAAGAGCAGGTCTTCGGGGGTGCGGTCGGGTTTGATGTTTTCGACGAATAGGTCGAGGGTGGTCTTTTCGAGCGCATTGGGCGCGTAGTAGACGTCATCCATATTGGAGGTGTCTACTTTGAGAGCGCGGAAACCGATGTCTTTGTTCCAGCCTTTATGACACTGTCCTTCGAGCGTCTTCTTGCCTGCGCGGCGAATGCGTTCTTTGCTGATTCCGGATATGGTCTTGAATCCGGCTTTGTAGGGTTTTGTATCAGGTTCGCATTGCTGCGGTGCCTGCACCATAATGAATCGACGATTTCCGCCATCATCAGCATTTAATTTAAATACTGCGTGCGCAGTAGTTGAAGACCCGGCAAAGAAGTCTATAATAATTGCATTTTTATCATATTTTGTTGCCGCAAATATGCAATCATAAACTGCCCAGAGGCTTTTTGGATATGTGAAGCCGGCGCCTGGGATTAGTTCATCAAGAAGTTTTGAGCCATATTCGCTAGAGTCGTATCTGGCGTTGGCCCATACGCTTCGCATGGTTCCTGAGTCTTTGTTGAATATGACTTGAATGGAGGAGCGCCCAGGCTTGGCTTCCAGTTTTTCTAAGATGGATTCGACAGACTGGCGTGCGTACCGCCATTTCTTTTCGTCGCCATGGTCTGTCATTGGCCAGATTTGAATAGTTCCATCAGCCAATTGAATATTTGCCGATTCGGGGTGAAAATGGTTTTCTGGCACGTCACCAATGCCGACTATTTTTCCGCTCTGAACAAGGAATGGGTAAAAGCAGTTGCGTGCGTCTGTACGATCGGATTCGGTGCCGCTGTCACGTAAATTTCGTGCATCGACCTCATCCTTTTTAAAGTCTGCGAGATATTTCTTAGTATTTTTTGGGTAAACGAATATTAGATATTCGTTTACGTAGGAAAAGTTAGTTCCCTGTTGCCCGCGTGGATTGTGGACAACGGAAACGTAGTCATGATTGTAACTGCCTTCACCGAAGATTTCTTTGATAACGTTGGATAGGTTGGCGAGTTCGTTTTCATCGATGGCGGTGATGATGATTCCATCATCGGAAAGAATGTTTTTGGCGACCTTTAGCCGTGAATAAATCATGGTCAGCCAATCGGAATGAAATCGACCATTGGTTTGCGGGTTAGTGGTCAATCTACCGCCGCCAGAGAGCATTTGGCCTGACTGCTGCATGTATTCAGCTTCGCTAATCGAGTAGTCGTTCTTGTAGATTAGGTTTGTTCCGGTGTTGTAGGGTGGATCGATGTAGATGAGTTTTACTTGCCCCAGATAAGTTTCCTGCAGCAGCTTCAATGCGTCGAGATTGTCGCCCTCGATGAATAGGTTCTTCGTGGTGTCAAAGTCCACACTCTCTTCACGACACGGACGCAGCGTCTTGGCAATCGGCGCATTGGCGGTCAACAAAGCCTCTCGCTTGCCCGGCCAATTCAATTGGTATCGCTCCTGCGGTCCTTCGATAATCGACCCGGATAATTCCTGGCGGAGTTGATCAAAATCTACGGCGAGCATAACTCCCCCCCCCCCTACTTTGGTTTCCGTTACACAGCCAGGAAACAAATCACGAATGCGGGCAATATTATCTTGCGTGATATTTGGGGAGTGCATTTTCAGCTTGTCCATATAGATCCCTTGGCCACCGATATTCAGCGGCTCAGTTGTTCAAGTTCCGTCTTGAGTTGTCGCAGAGTCGCATTGATCTCGACCTTGCGGTTGAATTGCTTTTCCTTGGCGAGGCGGCCTTCGGCCTTCTCCACCTCACGCCGCTTGGCCGCCACCACCTCGACGCGCCGCACCAGATCGGCCAACGGCTCCTGCGCCCGAGCGGCCAGCGGCAGCAACCGGTGCAGCAGGTGTTCATGCAAACCCGCCAAGTCCAGTGCCAACGGCATCGCCACCCGCGGGCAGGACGCCGGCACCCAGCCCGTCGAAAAATAGTCCGACATCACCCACCGACCCGCATCGGCATCACTCGGCCGCTTGAAGGCCGCCACCACCTGCGTGCGGGCGTCCGCCCCACTGCCATGTGCCAGCTCGAAAATCACGGGAAACTGCACCGCCCCGTCAATGCACCGCAACACGTCATGGTGCAACTCCAGCGTCTTCAAATGAACAGCGAAGACCTGAATCTCCGCCACCCCAGCCTTCGCCGGCAAGTTGATCGTCTCCGGCGCCAGCTTGTATTGCCAGACAACCCGGTCCACCTGCGCCACGAACAATTCCTTCAGCCGCGTGCCAGCCCCGCTGCGCTCGTAAATCTTGTTCTTGGGCAAGGTGCGGCCAAACTCGGCCTGCTGGGGATAGCGGACCAGGGCAGGGTGGGTTTGCAGCGTCATCCCGCCCCCTGATCCTGAATGACCAGAAAGGCGATCAGCTCGAAGTCATCCAGACCCGACAGCGTGCTGGTCAGCGCCGTGGTCTTGCCCCCCGTGAACAGGCTGTCCAGATCCTTCTCTTCCTTCACCTCGACCATCGACCGGATCGCCTGGCCCAGCAGATCCGAATACACCTGCATCTGCCGACCGTCCGCCGTCTCCTGATTGAACAGCCTGCACGCCAGCGGCACCGGCTGGTCCTGCCCCTTGCAGCAAGTGCGCACCAGATCCAGCAGGCGCTTGACCTCAGTATGGTCATGCACCACCTCCCCCGCTCGGTTGATGTAGACGAGGTAGTACGGATGCAGCCGGTTGTGCTGATGAAGCTGCGCACCCGCATGGCGATGGCGCAGCGTGAAGATCACCCCCGGCGGCAACCCCATGCCGGGCTTGGCCGGCACCACCGCATGCAGCCCGTTCGGCCCCTTGCCCAGCTCGCCATGCGCCCGAACATGGTTCAGCAAATCCATGCGGAAATCGTTCAAACCCAGATCGGTGATCGACACCCCGGTCTTCAGGTCTTCCAGCTCGATGACTTCCTCCTGCAGCCGGCGCAATTGCTCCTTCCGGTAGGACACGTCATTGGCCTGCGCCGACAGCACGTTGTCATCCCCCGTGGCGGTGACATCCGCAATCACCATCCGGCTTTCCACCCGGTCCTTGAGCTTGATGTACTCGTCCAGGCTGATGTCGGGCCAGTAGTTGACCAGTTGGATGCAGCGGTTCGGCGAGCCGATGCGGTCCACCCGGCCAAACCGCTGGATGATCCGCACCGGGTTCCAGTGGATGTCGTAGTTGATGAGGTAATCGCAGTCCTGCAGGTTCTGGCCCTCGGAAATGCAGTCCGTGCCGATCAGCAGGGTGACCTCGGCCGCCTCATCCGGCAACACCACGGCCTTTTCCTTGGAGCGCGGCGAGAACAGCGTCAGCAATTCCTGAAAGTCGTGGCCCTTTTTCAGCGTGGACTTCGGCCCGCCTTTGCCCGTGACCTTGGCCGTGTGCAGCCCGTGGACTGCCAGCAACTCGGGCGCGAGGTGGGCGTAAAGGTAATCCGCCGTGTCGGCGAAGGCGGTGAAGATCAACACCTTCTTGTTGCCGGGATTGATCGGGTGGGCGATCTTGTCCAGCAGATGCGCCTTGAGGTGCTGGAGCTTGGCGTCCTCCTCCGGCACGATCTTGCCCATCGAGGCGAGCAAGGCGTCGATGAGGTCCAGGTCCACCTGCAGGTCATGCGCCCAGGACGGCAGGTCCATGTCGCCGAGGCTGATCTTGACCTTGCCGCCAATCGCTCCGCTGCGGTCGTCCAGCATGGGCAGGTCATCGTCTTCGGCGTCCAGGTTCTCCAGCGCCTCCGTCAGATCACCCACGCTGGTGGCCACGCCCGACTGGTTGAAGGCGGCGATCTTCGCCAAGGTGCCTTGGTGGTTGCGGCGCAGGGCGTTCAGCGTCAGCCGGAAGGACTCGACCGAGCTTTCCAGTCGCTTGAGCAGGTTCACCGTCATCAGCGCCTGCAAGCTCTTCTCGCGGTCCGCCTGCTTGAGCGTGCCTTTGCCGCCGACCTTGGTGTCATAGGCTTCTTCGTACTGCTTGAGGCGGCTCGGCAGGATGTAGCTGACCGGGGCATACACCGCCAGCTTCAGCAAGGACAGTTGGGCAAAGATGTCGTTGAAGCCCATCACGTCCGTGCGCTGGGTCAGTGCGCAGTGGAATGACAGCGGTTTGCGGCGCTCGGGAAACGGCCCGATGTCCTTGGTGTCGTAGAAGGTCTGGATGTGCCGACGCGAGCGCGCAATGGTCACGCTGTCCAGCAGCTCGAAGAAATCGAATTCGAGCGCCTCCAGGATGGCGCGGGCGGTGCGTTCCTCGGGGGGGCGTTTCGCCCAGGCGTTGAAGGCGGCTTGGGCGTTGCGGAAAATCGCTTCAATGCTGCTGCCGGTTTTCAGGCGCTTGCGGAGGTTCTCGGAATCGCCCTCGTAGGCCAGGGCAAGCTGGTTGCGCAGGTCGTTGAAACGGTTGTTGACGGGGGTGGCCGAGAGCATCAGCACCTTGGTTTTCACGCCTTCCCGGATGACCTGGTTCATCAGCTTCTGGTAGCGCGTCTCCTTGTCCTTGTAGGCATCGTTGTTGCGGAAGTTGTGCGACTCGTCGATGACGATCAGGTCAAAACCGCCCCAGTTCACGCTGTTGAGCGGCAACCCGAAAGACTCGCCCTTGGTGCGTCCGAGATCGGTGTGGCACAGCACCCGGTAGTTGAAGCGGTCGGCCGCAAAGATGTTGGTCTTGAGCGGGCTGTTGTACGTCAGCCAGTTGCCCGCCAGTTTCTTGGGGCACAGCACCAGCACCGACTTGTTGCGCAGCTCGTAGTACTTGACGACGGCCAGCGCCGTGAAGGTTTTGCCCAGACCAACGCTGTCCGCCAGGATGCAGCCGCTGTAGGTTTCCAGCTTGTTGATGATCCCGGTGGCCGCGTCCTTCTGGTAGTTGAAGAGCTTCTTCCAGACGAGGGTGTCCTGGTAGCCGGTGCGGTCGTTGGGCAGAACGTCTTCGTCGATCTCGTCAAGGAACTCGTTGAAGAGGTTGTAGAGCATCAGGAAATAGACACGCTCGGGCGAGTTCTCCTGATAGACCGCCGCGATGTGCTCGCAGACCTGCGCAGTCACGTCCTCCAGCTTCTCGGGGTCGTTCCAGATCTGGTCGAACAGACTGAGGTAGGTCGCCGCAAAGCTCGGCTCGTCCATCTTGTTGACGAGGTTCGACACGGCGTTGCCGGGCTGGTAACCCAGATCCACCGCCGTGAAACCGTGCAGCGGCATGTAGGCCCTGTCGTTTCCACGGGCTTGCACGCCCGCGAACTGCTGCATGGGCGCCTGGGTTCGGTTGCTCTTGAACCGGGCCTTGCGGCGTATCCAGTCGGCGCACTCCCTGGCGATGGCGCGCTGGGTCAGCTTGTTGCGCAGATGGATCTCGAATTCGCTGCCGGAGAGGCTGCCGAGCTTGTCCGCGACCTCGCTGGCAGTGAAGGTCGGGGCCGTGAAGATGAAGCGGAGTTCCTCGATCTTGTCCAGCTCAGCCTTGAGTGCCTCGAAGGCATGCATCGAGAAGCAGGAAGCGGCGATCTTGAGTCGTGCGCCCGGCTTCAGCGTGCCCTTGAGGTCATCACCCAGCAGGCGGGTGATGTTGTCAATCAGTTCCATGGAATTTGCTGCTTCGAGAGAGTGCAAAGCAGTGTAAGCCAGCGCATCTGGGGTCATGCACTGCCGAGGTCTGTCCGTTCTGGCGCTCGACGAGTCAATTCAGTGCGTTGCACTGGCTTGGTGTCAGGAAATGGTGCATCGCACAAAAATGTGGGCATCCCTGTGCATCACAGGACGTGGAAAGTGTCTGATCCAGCCTGCTTAGGTATGCCAAACCGACCGCTTCAGACCTGGCACGGTCCCTGCAGTAATGGTGTCGAGGCCCCGGCAACGGGGTGCTCACTAGGTGGGACATTTTGGACAACGGCGTCCGATCGTCCCGACTCCCCGGCAAATGCCTGCGCAGGCGCCGAGGGTCGGACAACGATCGTGACGCCGTCTTTTTTTGCCCTCGGATTTGCCACGGAGATTCTGCACATGACGACGCCCCTGTTCCCTGTCAACCCGTCTCGACGCGAGTTCATCCAGCGTGCCGCCGCCGTGACGGCCGCAGGCAGCGCGGTCGCCTTGCCCGGTGGTGCCTGGGCCGCCGGCTCGGATGCGCCCGAGAAGAAGGAAGTCCGCATCGGCTTCATCCCGCTGACCGACTGCGCCTCGGTGGTGATGGCCTCGGTGATGAAGTTCGACGAGAAGTACGGCATCAAGATCATCGCGTCCAAGGAGTCGTCCTGGGCCGCCGTGCGCGACAAGCTGGTCAATGGCGAGCTGGACGCGGCACACGTCCTGTACGGCCTGGTCTACGGTGTTCACCTCGGCGTGAGCGGCCCGAAGAAGGACATGGCGGTGCTGATGACCCTGAACCACAACGGCCAGGCGATCTCGCTGTCGAAGAAGCTGGCCGACAAGGGCGCGGTCGATGGCGCAGGACTCGCCAAGGTCATGAAAGCCGAGCCGCGCGAATACACCTTCGCGCAGACCTTCCCGACCGGCACCCACGCGATGTGGCTGTACTACTGGCTGGCCTCCAACGGCATCAACCCCATGACCGACGCCAAGGTCATCACCGTGCCACCGCCGCAGATGGTCGCCAACATGCGCGTGGGCAACATGGACGGTTTCTGCGTGGGCGAGCCGTGGAACCACCGCGCCATCATCGACGGCATCGGTGTGACCGCGACGACGACCCAGGACATCTGGAAGGACCACCCCGAGAAGGTGCTGGGCTGCACCGCCGAGTTCGTCCAGAAGAACCCGAACACGGCCCGCGCCATGGTCATGGCCATCCTGGAGGCCAGCCGCTGGATCGACACCGGCCTGCAGAACAAGATGAAGATGGCGGAGACGATCGCCGAGAAGTCGTATGTCAACACCTCGGTGGACGCGATCAACCAGCGCATCCTGGGCCGCTACCAGAACGGCATGGGCAAGACCTGGGACGATCCGAACCACATGAAGTTCTTCAACGACGGCGCGGTGAACTACCCCTACCTGTCGGACGGCATGTGGTTCCTGACGCAGCACAAGCGTTGGGGCCTGCTCAAGGGCGATCCGGACTACCTCGGTGTCGCCAAGGAAATCAACCAGACGGCGCTCTACAAGGAAGCCGCCGCGCAACTGAAGATCAACGTGCCCAAGAGCGACCTGCGCAGCAGCAAGTTCGGCGACGGCGTGGTCTGGGACGGCACCAACCCGGCGAAGTACGCCAGCAGCTTCAAGATCAAGGCGGCCTGACCATGAGCGCGTTCACCTTGCCTGTTTCCGGTGCGTCCAGCGCCACTGCGTCTGCGGCACCCGCTGCCGCCCCGCGCACACCGGCCGCCGTGCCTGCCCCGGTGATCGACGTGGCGGCACAGGCCCGGCTCAAGGCCCAGGTCGCCGCGATGGCCCGCGCCCAGCGCCTGCGCACCATGGCGCGGTTCGCGGCGCCGCTGCTGGGCTTTCTCGTGCTGCTGCTGGTGTGGCAAGCCGTGGCGCACAGCGGCGACAAGCAGCTCCCCGGCCCGATCCCGGTCTGGCACGCGGCGGTCAAGCTGTTCTCCGACCCGTTCTACGTCAACGGCCCGAACGACCAGGGCATCGGCTGGAACGTGCTGTCGTCGCTCAAGCGCGTGGGCGTGGGCTTCGGGCTGGCGGCGCTGGTGGGCATCCCGCTGGGCTTCATGATCGGGCGCTTCAACTTCCTGAACCAGATGCTCGACCCGCTGATCAGCCTGCTGCGGCCGGTGTCGCCGCTGGCCTGGCTGCCGATCGGGCTGATGGTGTTCAAGGCCGCCAACCCGGCGGCGATCTGGACCATCTTCATCTGCTCGATCTGGCCGATGGTGATCAACACGGCGGTCGGCGTGCGCCAGGTGCCGCAGGACTACCTCAACGTCGCCCGCGTGCTGAACCTGTCCGAGCTGACGATCCTGCGCAAGATCCTGTTCCCGGCGGTGCTGCCCTACATGCTGACCGGCGTGCGGCTGGCGGTGGGCACGGCGTGGCTGGTGATCGTCGCTGCCGAGATGCTGACGGGCGGGCAGGGCATCGGCTTCTGGCTGTGGGACGAGTGGAACAACCTCAACGTCGCCCACATCCTGATCGCGATCTTCGTCATCGGCGGCGTGGGCCTGGCGCTCGAAGCCCTGCTGATCGCCATCGCCCGCCGTTTCGACTATTCCTGAGCGTTTCGTTTGCTTTTCGTTTCGAGAGGATCCGCACCATGAGCACTCCCACCCCGGACGAGCGCAGCCAGCGCTTCCTGCGCATCGAGAACGTCGGGATGTCCTTCCCGACCAAGAAGGGCACTTTCGTCGCGCTGCGCGATGTCAACCTCGATGTGGCCCGCGGCGAGTTCATCGCGCTGATCGGCCATTCGGGCTGTGGCAAGTCCACGCTGCTGAACCTCGTCGCTGGCCTGACGACGCCGACCTCGGGCGTGCTGCTGCTCGATGGCCGCGAACTCAAAGGCCCCGGCCCGGAGCGCGCGGTGGTGTTCCAGAACCACTCGCTGCTGCCGTGGATGACCTGCCAGGAAAACGTCGGGCTGGCGGTCGAGCGCGTGTTCAGTGCCACCGAGTCGAAGGCGCAACTGCGCGACCGCTCGCTGGCCGCCCTGGACCTCGTCGGCCTGACCCACGCCAAGGACAAGCGACCCGGCGAAATCTCCGGCGGCATGAAGCAGCGGGTCGGCATTGCCCGGGCGCTGGCGATGGAGCCGAAGATGCTGCTGATGGACGAGCCGTTCGGGGCGCTCGACGCGCTGACCCGCGCCAAGCTGCAGGATGAGCTGATGAAGATCGTCGCCACCACCGGCTCGACCGTGATGATGGTGACGCACGACGTGGACGAGGCCGTGCTGCTGTCCGACCGCATCGTGATGCTGACCAACGGGCCGGCGGCGACGATCGGCGAGGTGCTGTCGGTGCCGCTGCCACCCGTGCGTGAGCAGTTCCGCGCCCGGCTGGAGATGGCGCACAACGCCGATTACCTGCACGCCCGCGAGGCGGTGCTGGAGTTCCTGTACCACAAGCAGGCGCATGTGGAGAAGGACGCTGCCTGAAGGCGGGCGAGACTGTACGAATTTGAAACGGCTACGGGGAGGGCAGGCCCCGCAGCATGGCGATTTACGGTCACAATTCCTGCGTGCTGAACCCGCGCGTCCGCTGGGTCCGCCACCACGATTGCGAGGGCCGACCTTGGGTATTCCGTGCAAGACCGCTGCTGGCCACGCCGAACTGGCGTCGCTGGATTGCCAGTTGTCCAAGCGCCACCGCGTGCTGCTGCTGTTGGTGGATGGTGCGCGTTCGCTGGACGAGGTGGTGCGGCTGGGACACCAGGCGGGTGTGCCACGCAGCTACATCGACGAGCTGTTCGCTCTGGGCCTGATCGTCATCGGCCCGCCAGCCTGTTCAGCGATCAGCGAGTTCGCGGCTTTCGATACCGATGCCCGCCTGAGCCGCCCTGGCCCACTCGGCGGTGACACCATCGGTCTGGGTGGTGCCATGGGAGACACCGAGCTGGCGCGCCTGGACGCGCAGGATTTCAGCTTCGCGCAAGCGCGGGGCGTGGTGTTGCAGGTGCTGCGGGCCAATGCACCGGTCTCGGGCATGGTGACCATGCTGCGGGTGCGCCGGGTACGCTCGCGCGCAGAATTGCAGGCTTTGCTGCCGGAAGTGCAGGCTCGACTGAGCCGCTCCCGGCCGCCGGTCGAGGCGCGGCAGTTGCTGCAGCGTGTCGAGTCCCTGCTGGCGGCCCGCTGACGACCGGCGGCGTTCCTTCCCAGTCCTGTTGCACCACACCGTCCCGCCCGCATGAGCTTCCTCGTCATCGACATCGGCAACACCCGCCTGAAATGGGGTCTGTATGCCGCCCCCCGGCCCGGTGCGGCGCTGCTCGCCCACGGCGCGTCCTTTCTCGAAACCATCGACCGCCTGGCCGATGACGAATGGGCGCACCTGCCTGCGCCGACGCACATGCTGGGCTGCACGGTGGCAGGTCTGGCCGTGCGCCGAAGAGCCGAGGAGCAGCTCGATGCCTGGGGGCTGGCGCCGCGCTGGGTGGTGTCACAGCCCGAGGCGTGCGGTGTCACCAACGGCTATGAACACCCGGCGCGGCTTGGCTCCGACCGCTGGGTGGCGATGATCGGGGCGCGGGCACGGGTGCTGGCGTCCGGACCACCACGGCCGGCGCTGGTGGTGATGGTGGGCACGGCGGTCACGGTGGATGCGCTGGATGCCGAAGGGCAATTCCTTGGAGGACTGATCCTGCCGGGCTTCGGCTTGATGCTCAAGGCGATGGAGTCGGGCACGGCCGGGCTGAAGGTGCCCACCGGCGAGGTCCGCACCTTCCCGACCAACACCAGCGATGCGCTGATGAGCGGAGGCACCTACGGCATGGCGGGCGCCATCGAGCGCATGCACCGCCACCTCGTGCAGCGTTGCGGCGAGCCGCCGGTGCTGCTGATGAGCGGGGGCGCGGCGGTCAAGCTGGCGCCAGAGACGGATCTGCCGTTTGCGCTGACGGACACGCTGGTGTTCGAGGGTCTGCTGCAGCTGGCGGCAGCCGATCCCTACCAGGGACCGGGTCAGGGCGACTGAGGCCGAGGCTGAGGCGCGGGCGGTGGAGTCTGCACGGCCAGCCAGGCCTGCAGCTGCGCGGCGGTCCGGGGTGCGCTGATCATCAGGCCCTGGAGCTGGTCACACCCCAGCCCGACCAGGAAGTCCCGCTGCGCTGCCGTCTCCACCCCTTCGGCCACGACGCTCAGCCCCAGGCCGCGTGCGAGCTGCACGATGGCGCTGGCGATGGCCGCCGACTCGCGCTGGTGCGGCAGCTCCTGCACGAAGGAGCGGTCGATCTTCATGGTGTCGATCGGCAGTTCCTTGAGGTGGCTCAGCGACGAATACCCGGTGCCGAAGTCGTCCACCGACAGCTTCACGCCCAGCCCCCGCAGCCGCTGCAGCCGTGCGCAGACCTGCGGCACGTCGTCCATCAGCATCCGCTCGGTCAGCTCCAGCTCCAGCCAGCCTGCGGGCAAGCCCGTCCTGGTCAGCAGCGCCTCGACCATGTCCACGAAGTCCGGGGCCTGGAACTGCAGGGTAGAGAGGTTGACCGCCACCGTCAGCGGCCAGCCCTGGGCGTGCCACTGCTGCGCCTGTCGGGCGGCCTCGCGCAGCACCCAGGTGCCGATGGGCACGATCAGCCGGTGCTGCTCCGCCAGCGCGATGAACTCGTTGGGCGCCAGCAGACCACGCTGCGGATGCTGCCAGCGGATGAGCGCCTCGACGCCGACCGGCCGTCCGTCGCAGGCCCGCACCTGCGGCTGGAAGAGCAACGCGAATTCGTCGTGGATGATGGCGTGGCCGAGTTCGCCTTCGAGCATGAGCTTGTCGTAGGCGGCCGTGGCCACCTGCGGCTCGAAGAAGGCGAAGGTGGCGCGGCCCCGGCCCTTGGCGACGTGCATGGCGGCGTCGGCGTGCTTGATGAGGACATCGGGCGTGTCGCCATCCTGTGGGTAGAGCGCGATGCCCAGCGACGGCGTGACCGAGATCGACTGCCCCTCGACCACGACGGGCGCCCCCACTGCGTCCAGCAGCTTGTCTGCCACGCGCACCACAGCGTCCCGGTCGCGCACGCCAGGCAGCAGCACCATGAACTCGTCGCCCCCGAAGCGGGCCACGCGGTCGGTGCTGCGCACGCAGGCGCACAGGCGCTGGGCAATGGTCTTCAGCAGCGCGTCGCCACGGGTGTGACCGACCGAGTCATTGACACGCTTGAAGTGATCCAGGTCGATGAACAGCAGCGCCAGCTGGGTGTCGGAGGCGCGTGCGGCGACCATGAGATGGTCCAGCTGCGCGAGGAAGGCGGTGCGGTTGGGCAGGCCGGTGAGCGCGTCGTGGTGGACCAGGAAGTGCAGCCTGGCCTGGGTGGCGCGGCGGTCACGGATGTCACGCACGACGGCCATGCGCATCGGCTCGCCGTGCTGCAGCGTGCCACGGTCGATCACTTCGACAGGGATGCGCGTGCCGTCCTGGTGGACCACGGCGGTCTCGAAGGTGGTGTCCTCCTGCCCATCCAGACGCTTGGCGGTGGCCACCTGGTGCTCGGGCGCGATCAGCATCAGTGCCGGGCGGTTCAGCAGGTCGTGCAGCGACAGGCCCACCAGTGCGCACAAGGCCGGGTTGGCGTCGACGATGTGGCCGTCGCGGTGGAAGAAGATGCCTTCGATGCCCGCCTGCAGGAACTTGGACAGGCGTTCCTCGGATTCGAGCAAGGCGCGCTCGGCAGCGTGGTGGCGGCTGTGGTCGACGATGAGCACGTAGACGCCCGCACGGCCGCCCTGCGGATCGAGATGGGGCGTGAGCGTGATCTCCGCCCAGCGTTGCTGGCCGTCACGCAGGACCAGCGGCTGCTCCAGCGTCAGCGTCTGGCCGCTGAGCAGGGTGTCGGTCAGCGCCTGGGCAAGCGGCTGCGCCAGTGTCGGGTCCACCACATCGGACAGCGCCCGGCCCAGTGGACTGCGGCGGGGGTCGCACAGGGCCTGCAGGAAGGTGCGGTTGGCATAGCTGCAGAGCTGCCGCGCGCCGTCGAAGTAGGCCAGCATGACCGGTGCCTGGTCGGCCAGCCGGCACAGCTTGTCGCGGTCCTGCCCGTCGACCAGTCCCCCGTCGCCGACAGGGTTCAGGGTGTGGGGATGGGAGCCGGCGTCAGAGGGCATGGTCGTTGATCATACCGACGCCACCCACCCGGACAGGCGCCCGACCACCCCGTGTTCCGGGGTGGTACTTCCTCGTGTCAGGTGGTTTTCGGCCCGGTCAGAGGATGTAGCGTGACAGATCTTCATTGCCGGCGAGGGCGCCCAGCCGCTGCTCGACCATGGCCGCATCGACGGACACGGTCTGCCCGGCACGCTGCGGGGCGTCGAAGGAAACTTCGTCGAGCAGCCGCTCCAGCACGGTGGACAGCCGGCGTGCGCCGATGTTCTCCGTGCGCTCGTTGACACCATGGGCGGTCTCGGCGAGGCGGCGGATGGCGTCGGGGGTGAACTCCAGCGTCACGCCCTCGGTGGCCAGCAGGGCCTGGTACTGCTTGATCAGGCTGGCGTGGGTGCTGGACAGGATGGCCTCGAAGTCGTCCACGCTCAGCGAGGACAGCTCCACGCGGATCGGGAAGCGCCCCTGCAGCTCCGGGATCAGGTCACTTGGCTTCGACAGGTGGAAGGCGCCGGACGCGATGAACAGGATGTGGTCGGTCTTGACCATGCCGTGCTTGGTCTTGACGGTCGTGCCTTCCACCAGCGGCAGCAGGTCGCGCTGCACGCCCTGGCGCGAGACATCGGCCCCCTGCGATTCGCTGCGGCTGGCCACCTTGTCGATCTCGTCGAGGAAGACGATGCCGTTCTGCTCGGTGTTGTGCAAGGCGCGGGCAACGATCTCCTCGTCGTTGACCAGCCGCTGCGCTTCCTCGTCGACGAGCAGGCGTCGCGCTTCGGCGATGGTGAGCTTGCGCGTCTTGCGCTTGCCCTGGCCGAGCTGCGAGAACATGCCCTTCAACTGCTCGGCCATGTCCTCCATGCCGGCCGGGCCCATGATCTCGACCGCCGTGCGTGCCTCGGCCAGGTCGATGTCGATCTCCTTGTCGTCCAGCGTGCCTTCACGCAGGCGCTTGCGGAAGGTCTGGCGCGTGGGGCTGTCGGCGGGGGCGGGTGGCGGCACCAGCACGTCGAGGATGCGTTCCTCGGCGGCGTCTTCGGCGCGGTGGCGCATCTGGGCGACCTGCTGCTCGCGTTCTTGCTTGACGGCGTTTTCCACCAGGTCGCGGATGATGGTGTCCACGTCCTTGCCCACATAGCCGACCTCGGTGAACTTGGTGGCCTCGACCTTGATGAAGGGCGCATCTGCCAGCTTGGCCAGGCGGCGGGCGATCTCGGTCTTGCCCACGCCGGTCGGGCCGATCATGAGGATGTTCTTGGGCGTGATCTCGTGGCGCAGCGCGGCGTCCACCTGCTGTCGGCGCCAGCGGTTGCGCAGCGCGATGGCGACGGCGCGCTTGGCGTCGTGCTGGCCGACGATGTGGCGGTCGAGTTCGGAGACGATGTCTTGCGGGGTCATGGCGCTCATGGTCGGCTCGGCTTCAGTCCAGTGTCTCGATGGTGTGGGACTGGTTGGTGTAGATGCACAGGTCGCCCGCGATCTCCAGCGAACGCTTGACGATCTCGGCAGGTGCCATGTCGGTGTGCTGCAGCAGCGCGCGGGCGGCGGCCTGGGCGTAGGCGCCACCCGATCCGATGGCCACGATGCCGTGCTCGGGCTCCAGCACGTCGCCGTTGCCGGTGATGATGAGCGAGGCGGTGCGGTCGGCCACGGCGAGCATGGCCTCCAGGCGGCGCAGCACGCGGTCGGTGCGCCAGTCGCGGGTCAGCTCCACCGCAGCGCGCACGAGGTGGCCCTGGTGCTTCTCCAGCTTGGCCTCGAAACGCTCGAACAGCGTGAAGGCGTCGGCGGTCGCGCCCGCGAAGCCAGCGAGCACCTGGTCTCGGTGGAGCTTGCGCACCTTGCGGGCACTGGACTTGACGACGATGTGGCCGAGCGTGACCTGGCCGTCACCGCCGATGGCCACGGTGTTGCCCCGGCGCACGCTGACGATGGTGGTGCCGTGAAAGGACTCGGAGGACATGGGGAGGGGGTTCCAGTGAGCGCCGGTCTGCCACAGGGGCTGGCCGGCGCAGGGATCGGACAGGGGGCGATCAGAAGTTGCGGACGGTGACGCGGGCGTGTTCGCTGATGCCCATGGCGCCGCAGAACAGGGCCACCAGGCGGTGGGCATCGACGAAGCTGACACTGCGGCCTTCAGCGTGGCGCGCCAGCACCCAGTTCAGCAGATCACCCGCAGCGATGAAGTCCACGCGGATCAGGCGCGTGCAGGAGACCTGGATCAGCATGGACTTGCCGATCTGCTGGTCCATGCCCTTGAGCAGGTTGCCGATGTCGCCGATGAGCTGGCCGTTGAGTTCGACGGTGGCGACTTCGAGCAGGCCCTCGTCGGGAGTCTGCGACTCCATGAAGCCGGTGACGACCTCGGCGACGCTGGACACCGGGGCCACCGTGCGGCCGGTCTCGTCCGACAGCCGCAGCACGCAGCGCGCCGGGAGCCACGACGGCGGCGACACCTCGTAGGTCACGCAGTAGTCGATGGCGACCTGGTCGAAGTCGAGCGTGCGGTGGGCCAGACGCAGTGCTTCCAGGCGCAGCATCCAGTAGGCTGGATCGGCGTCGCGCACGCTGGTGGGCGAGAGTTCCGCCAGCAGGCTGAACAGCGTGTCACCGCCCAGCCAGCACATCTCGATGGGCTCGTCCGCCCAGTCCTTGAGCAGGCGGTGCAGCGCGCTGGCGGCCTGTGCGTCGATGTGGCGGGTGTGGCGCCAGTCGAGCACCCAGGGCAGGGGCATCTGCAGCAGCTGCGAGCGCAGCTGCGAGACGGCTTCCACGTCGATGAAGTCGGGCGCGACCCAGCCGACGGTGCCGTCGAACTGGCTGTTGCCGCCGCGCTGGGTCGGCCGGGCACGCTCGCTGGCCACGGCGTCGGCCACCAGGCGTGGCAGCGAGTACCACTGCGGCGGAGACCAGCCGAAGCACTGCGTGTAGTCGAGGGCCAGCGACTCGAACTTGGTCTGCTGGCCAATGGCGCGGTAGAGGTCGAACAGGGCGTACCAGGTCTCGGCGTGCTGCGCACGCAGTCCGCTGGGACTGATGAGGTTGTGCAGCGAGCGCTCGCACAGCTCGAAGTCCGCATTGGCGAAGGCGATCACGGCCTCGTCCAGATCTGGATCGTGGGCCAGCTCGGTCACTTCGACGCTGTTGGGCGCGTGTTCCTCGATCAGGCTCTGGACGCTGCTGATGCGACCCGGCGGCGGACGGGCGGCAGGACGAGCGGAAGGCAGGTAGCCGATCAGCTCGGACTCCATCTGCATCGGCGTCGTCGGCTTGAAGGCGTCGGAGAGCTGCGGGTGGGTGGCCATCACCTGCGGGGCGGTGGTCGCGCCGAAGAAGGACTCGGTGCGGGCCACGGGTGCCTGGCGGCCGACGGTGGCGGCGTTGCGGCGCGGCGCGTTGCCCGCCGACTCGCCCACCATCTGACGCTCGATGGCGTCGATCTTGTCCTTGACGTCGTCGCTGTCGGGGCGGGTGGCGTAGCTGTCCTGGCTGCGGACCTCGGAGTCGTCCAGGTGCGACAGGCCATCGAGTCCGGCCAGTCCTTCGCCGGTCAGCCCCTCGCGGCGGATCTTGCGCAGGGTGTCGAACTCGCGCTTGCGCACGAAGTCGTTGCGCCGCTTGCGCTCGATCATCGCCTTGAGTTCGGACTTGGCGTAATCGTCTTCGCGGCTGTCGGCGCCCGCACCATTCAGATCCGCCCAGTCGGTGGTCGGGTTGAGCGCGAAACGCACCACCTTGCGGAAAAAACCGCTCTTGGGAGGATCCTTGGGGTCAGCCATGTCTGGGGGTGCGGCCGGGCCCGGGTGCTCAGTCGCCGAAGAGTTTTTGTTTCAGTTCCCTGCGCTGTTGCGCTTCCAGTGACAGTGTAGCGGTCGGACGGGCCAGCAGCCGTCCCAGGCCGATCGGCTCACCAGTTTCGTCACAGTAGCCATAGTCGCCCGCTTCGATGCGGCTGATCGACTGGGTGATCTTCTTGAGCAGCTTGCGCTCGCGGTCGCGGGTGCGCAGCTCCAGCGCGTGCTCTTCCTCGATCGTGGCCCGGTCGGCCGGATCGGGGACGATGGAGGTGTCCTCGCGCAGGTGCTCGGTGGTCTCGCCTGCGTTGGCCAGCAGGTCATCCTTCTGCTTCTTCAGGCAGGCGCGGAAGAAGTCGAGCTGCTGGTCGCTCATGTACTCGCTCTCGGGCATGGCCAGCAGCTCGGCGTCCGTCAGGTCACGTCCGGCTTTGGTCTTCCACGCATTGGCGAGGATCGGGTCGGTCTTGGGATCGTTCTGGGGCATGGGGAACTCGGGTGGCAATCAAGGATGAAATCGTGGCGGCCACCTGTCAGGGCCGATTCCGGGCGCGCGGATTGTAATCACACCCGGCGTCACACCATTCACACCAGGCACTGCGTCAGCCCTTGCTGGAACACGTCGCCGGGCAGGTCGATTCCGATGAAGACCATCTTGCTCTGGCGCTTCTCCCCTGGCATCCACTTCGGGCCGAGGTCGCTGCCCATGAGCTGGTGGACGCCCTGGAAGATGACCTTGCGCTCGGAGCCCTTCATGTTCAGCACACCCTTGTAGCGCAGCATCTTCGGGCCGTAGATCTGCACGACCGAGCCGAGGAAGTCTTCGAGCTTGGCCGGATTGAACGCCTTGTGCGAGCGGAAGACGAAGGACTTCACGTCGTCGTCGTGGCGGTGGTGGTGCGGGTGGTCGCAGTGCTCGCCCGGGGCATGGTCATGGCCGTGGTGGTCGTCGTGCCCATGGTGGTGGCCGTGGTCTGCCGCGGCGAGGAACTCCGGGTCGATCTCCAGCTTGGCGTTGAGGTTGAAGCCGTGCAGGTCGAACACCTGCGCGATCGGCACCTCGCCGAAGTGGACCCGCTGCTGCGGCGCGCGCGGGTTCATGTGCTTGAGGCGGTGCGAGAGCGCGTCCAGGGCCGCCTCGTCCACCAGATCGGCCTTGCTGATGAAGATGCGGTCGGCGAACCCCACCTGGCGGCGCGCTTCCTGGCGCTCGTCGAGCTGGGTCTGCGCATGCACGGCGTCCACCAGCGTCAGGATCGAGTCGAGCAGGTAGCTCTCGGCCACCTCGTCGTCCATGAAGAAGGTCTGCGCGACCGGCCCCGGATCGGCCAGTCCCGTCGTCTCGATCACCACGCGGTCGAACACCAGCTCGCCCTTGCGGCGCTTCATCGCCAGCTCCGACAGCGTCGAGCGCAGGTCTTCGCGGATCGTGCAGCAGACACAGCCGTTGCTGAGCTGGATGATCTGTTCTTCGGTGTCACCGACCAGGATGTCGTTGTCGATGTTCTCCTCGCCGAACTCGTTCTCGATCACGGCGATCTTCTGGCCGTGGGACTCGGTGAGCACACGCTTGAGGAGCGTCGTCTTGCCAGAGCCGAGGAAGCCGGTGAGGATGGTGGCGGGGATGAGACCTGTGGACATGGGCGGACGCGCGGGTGCGGGCAGGAGGGCGGGATGAGGACAAACGAGAATTGTCGACTGTCGGCCAAGCCCCCGGGTGTGTCAAGGCATCCGGCCCGCGACTCGGGACTCGCCCGGTACCTCGCCCGCACCGGCATCAGGTATTCTCGCCCCATGCCCACTACCGGCACCTGATCGTGTCCGACACCCCGCAGAGTTCCCGTTCTGGCCGCGAGCCAGCACGGGCCACTCCACACGATCACCGCACGCTCTTCGAGCGGGTGATCGAATTCCTCTCCCCTGGTCCGGATTCCCGGGACGAACTGCTGGAAACGCTGGCCGACGCCGAGCAGCGTGCGCTGATCGGCCCGGAGTCGCGCTCGATGCTCGAAGGCGTGCTGCGCATGGCAGACCTCACCGCCGGCGACGCGATGGTGGCCGCCCCCCGCATGGACCTGCTGGACATTGCCTCCACCTACGACGAGGTGCTGGCCAGCGTCATCGACACGGGGCATTCGCGCTTCCCGGTCTACGAGGGTGAACGCGACAACATCGTCGGCGTGCTCATGGCCAAGGATCTGCTCAAGGTCCAGCGTTCGCCCGATCTGCACCTGCGCACGCTGCTGCGGCCGGCGCTGTTCGTGCCCGAGTCGAAGGGCCTCAACGAGCTGCTGCGCGACTTCCGCTCCAACCGCAACCACCTGGCCATCGTCATCGACGAGTTCGGTGCGCTGGCCGGGCTGATCACCATCGAGGACGTGCTGGAGGAGATCGTCGGCGAGATCGAGGACGAGTTCGACGACAAGGTCAGCGAGTCCGGGATCTACAGCCTGGCCGACGGCAGCAGCCGCGTGCCGGGCGATGCACCGATCGAGGCCATCAACGCCCACTTTGCCATCGACCTGGCCGAGGACGGCATCGAGACCATCGGCGGTCTGGTGGCGCACCGCAACGGCCGCGTGCCGCGGCGCGGGGAGATCGTTGATGTCGGTCCGCTGCGCTTCGCGGTGATGCTGACCCGGGGCGGGGCGGTGCGCTGGTTCAAGGTGGTGCGGCTGCCGCTGGACGAGACGGCGGGTGGCTGAGCCCCTGTCCGACCGCAAGCGCCTGGGCGCGCTGGCGGGACTGGCGCTGCTGGCCGGTGCGGCGCAGGCGCTGGCGATGGGGCCGGTGGTGCTGGCGGGCGCGCTGCAGGTGCTGTCGGTGGCGGTGCTGGCATGGCTGGTCAGCGCCGGGTCGCGGTCGTGGTCGCAGGCAGGCTGGATCGGCGCCGCGTTTGGCGTGGCCTGGCTGGGTGGCACCTTCTGGTGGCTGTTCATCAGCATGCACCGCTACGGCCACCTGCCCGCATGGCTGGCCGGGCTGGCGGTCGTGCTGCTGGCGGCGGCGCTGTCGGCGTATCTGGCGTTGGCGATGGCACTCTTCCACCGCTGCCGGCAGGGGCGCACCGCGTCGGACCTGCTGCTGTGGAGCGCACTGTGGCTGCTGGCCGAACTCGGGCGCGGGGTGGTGTTCACCGGTTTTCCCTGGGGCGCGGCGGGGTATGCCCATGTCGAGAGTCCGCTGATGGCGCTGGCACCCTGGGTGGGCGTCTACGGCATCGGGGCGGCGGCGGCGGCGCTGGGCTGGCTGGTGCAGCGCGGGCTGGCGTCGGGCGTGTGGACGGGCCGGGCCGGGGCGCTGCTGCTGCTGGCGGCGGTGGCGGGCCTTCCGGCGTGGCAGGGCGGCGAGTTCACGCGGTCGCGCAGCATCCTGTCGGTGACGCTGCTGCAGGGCAATGTCCCGCAGGACGAGAAATTCGATTTCAGCCGCCTGCCCGAGACCCTGGACTGGCACCTCAAGGCGCTGCTCGCGTCGCAGGCGGACTTGGTGATCGCGCCGGAAACGGCCATTCCGCTGCTGCCCTCGCAGCTGCCGGACGGGCTGTGGCTGGCGCTGACCGACCACTTCGGCCGGCGCACGACCCGCGCCCTGATCGGCGTCCCGCTGGGCAATGCGCAGCAGGGCTACACCAACTCGGTGGCGGGGCTGGGTGCCGGGGTGGCCGAGCCGTTCTACCGCTACGACAAGCACCACCTCGTGCCCTTCGGCGAGTTCATCCCGCCGGGTTTCCGCTGGTTCGTGGACCTGATGCAGATGCCGCTGGGGGATTTCGCGCGTGGCCCGCTGGTGGCACCGTCCTTCGCGGTCGGCGCCGAGCGGGTCGGGCCGAACATCTGCTACGAGGACTTGTTCGGCGAGGAACTGGCGGCGCGCTTTGTCGATCCCGCCACCGCCCCGACCGTGCTCGCCAACGTCAGCAACATCGGCTGGTTCGGCGAATCGGTCGCGGTGGACCAGCACCTGCGGATCTCGCGGATGCGGGCGCTGGAGCTGCAGCGGCCGATGCTGCGCGCCACCAACACGGGCGCGACGGTGGCGATCGACCACCGTGGTGCCGTGACCCACCAGCTCGCGCCACATGTACGCGGGGTGCTGGAGGCACAGGTACAGGCGCGTGAGGGCACGACGCCGTTCGCGTGGTGGGCGGCGCGGTTCGGGTTGTGGCCGCTGGGTGTGCTGGGGCTGCTGGGCGTGGGGCTCACGCGGCGGCGGGGCTGACGGCCCAGCGCCGGGCCGCCGCCTCCACGACCTCCGACAGCGGCGCTTCCTGCGCCCGTTGCCGCTGTCGCCGCAGCCACTGCGCGTCGTTGCCTTCGCCGAGCGATTCGCGCAGCAGCTGGCAGGCTTCCCACGACTTCAGATCGACCGCATGGGTTTCGACCCGCGCCAGCGTGCGCACGATGTCGTCGCGCAGCTTGCCGCGCTCCTTCGTCTGCGGATTGACGATGTCCCCGCGCAGCCCGAAGCGGCACGCCTGGAAGCGGTTGTAGGTGTAGACGAGGTAGTCGTCCTCCACCGGTTCGAACGGCCGCTCCTCGATCAGGTAGCGGCAGATCGCCTGCAGGTAACACGCCAGTGCTGCGGCCTTCTCCACCGTCAGCGGCGTGTCGCACACGCGCAGCTCGATCGTGCCGTACTCGGGTTTCGGGCGGATGTCCCAGTAGAAATCCTTCATCGACTTGACCACCCCGGTGGCCGCCATCTTGTCGAAGTAGCCGCCGAACTCGTCCCAGCTCCGCACGAACGGTGCCCGTCCCGACAGCGGGAACGCGAACACCGAGTTCAGCCGCGCCGAGTCGAAGCCGGTGTCCTGCCCCTGCACGAAAGGGGACGACGCCGACAGCGCGATGAAGTGCGGCACGTAGCGTGAGAGCGCGTGCAGCAGCCACAGCGCGTCGTCGCCGTTCGGGCAGCCGACGTGGACATGCTGGCCGAAGACGGTGAACTGCTTGGCGAGGTAGCCGTAGAGGTCGCTGATGTAGTGGAACCGCTCACCCGGGTAGATCTGCTGCTCGCTCCAGTGCTGGAAGGCGTGGGTGCCGCCGCCGGCGATCTCGATGTTGAGCCGCCGCGCCGCCCGCACGAGCTGGTCGCGCATGTCGCGCAGCTCGGCCACCAGCGGGGTGTGCTCGCGCTGGATGGACGTGCCGATCTCGATCATCGAGCGCGTGATCTCGGGCTTGATGTCCCAGGCGCCGGTGTGGCGAGCGGTCTCGCGCAGCAGGTCTTGTGCCTGCGGGATGAGGTCGTGGTCGTGCGTGGAGATGAGCTGCAGCTCCAGCTCGACGCCAATCGTCAGCGACTCGGAGAGGGCAAATTCCTGCAAGGGCATGGGGGGATCCTCGTGTCGGGTCAGCGGGGCGCATTGCTGCAGGTTTCGCGGGCCACCGTGCACAGGCCGAGCTGCAGCCAGACCGGCCCGCTCAGCTGCATGAGCGTCAGCGCGATCAGCAGCGCCTGCATCAGCGTGGACTCCGGCAGTGGCAGCGCGCCTGGCCAGCCCAGCGTGTTGCCGGTCAGCAGCACCGCCAGACTCGACGCCGGCTGCAGCGCCAGCCCCAGCCCCAGCGCCTGCCGCCAGCCCAGCCCGCTTGGCCGCGCCAGCAGCAGCACGGTGCCGGTCTTGGCGAGCAAGCGCGTGCCGATGATCGCGGCCACCAGGGGCAGCAGGTCGATCAGCCCCTCCAGCGTGGACAGCAGCCCCAGCGTCACCAGCAGCAGCAGCGTCAGCGCCGCGCCGCCACTGCCGAGCTGCGGCTCCACGCGCAGCCGGTGGCCCATGCGCGAGCGCGCCACCATGCCGGCGATCAGCAGGGCCAGCAGCGGCGAGAACGTGAACTGCGCCGCCAGCATCGCCGCCAGCACCACCAGCGCGAGCTGCAGCGCCGCCAGCCCCGACCCCTGGATCTGCCGGCTCAGGCGTTCCAGCAGCAGCCCGCTGACGGCGCCCAGCAGGTAGGAGCCGCACAGCGCGTAGAGCGCCCCCGCCAGCGCGGGCTGCCAGTCGAAACCGTCTGAATCCAGCGTGGCGAGCACCCGCCACGCCGTCAGCGCCAGCACCGCGCAGACCGTGTTCACCGCCGTCATCAGCAGCAGCCGGTCGCTGACCTGCCCGCGCGGCTTGAGTTCGTTGAGCACCGTCATGGTGATCACCGGCGAGCTGGCCATCGCCACCGCCCCCGCCAGCCCCGCCGACGACAGCGATACCCCCATCCACACCAGCACGCCCGTCACCGCCGCCCCTGTGACCAGCGCCTCGGCCAGGCACTTCAGGGTGAGCCACGGGTTGTCGAGCAGCCAGCGCGGCCGGATGCGGCTGCCCAGCTCGAACACCAGCAGCCCGACGGCCAGGTCCAGCAGCGGCTTCCAGGCGTCCAGCTCGGTGCGCACCACCAGACTCAGCGCCAGCGGACTGGCCAGCGCACCCACCAGCATCGCCCCCAGTGCCCGTGGCAGCCGGGTGACGCGGTGGACGGCTTCGCCCGCCAGCAGCGCCACGATCATCAGCACGGCCAGCCCCATGATCGGATCCGCGCCGCGCAGCGCCTCGATCGGCCACAGCGCCAGCTCGCTGCCCAGCGTGCCCAGGTTGTCCAGGCTCAGGCTCCCTGGTACCTCCACCGCCAGCCGGTCCAGAGTAGATGACACGTCGAACTTGCTCACACCCGGTCTCCTGAGCGGCACGGCTGAATAGATGGTTACATGGCGTACATTGAGAAATACGTCACGGAATTTTGCGATCTTGGCGCAGTGTAGCGACCGGTTGGCCTCTGCACGGTAACAAGCTGATGTGCCGCTGATGTGACACCAGGGCGGGACGGGTCGCGTCTGTGCCAAGTCGGCGCCGATAATGTCCGATTCCCCAGAAAACTCCCCATGGCCCTCCTTACCCTCCTTGATGCCAGCCTTGCCTACGGGCATGTGGCGCTGCTCGACCACGCGGCGATGTCGCTCGAAGCCGGCGAACGCCTCGGCCTGATCGGGCGCAACGGCACCGGCAAGTCGTCGCTGCTGAAGATCCTCGCCGGCCTGGAGCTGCCCGACGACGGCACGCTGCAGGTGCAGGCCAACGTGCGCCGCTACTACGTGCCGCAGGAGCCGCAGTTCGAGCCGGGCATCAGCGTGTTCGATGCGGTCAGCGTCGGGGTGGCCGAGGCCAAGTCGCTGCGCGAACGCTACGAGGCCCACGCCGAGGGCGACGACCTCGACGCGCTGCAGAGCCGCATCGAGGCCGTCGATGGCTGGACCTGGGAGCAGCGGGTCACGGAGACGCTGGAGCGGCTGAAGCTCCAGCCGGAGCAGCAGGTCGATGCGCTGTCCGGCGGCCTGCGCAAGCGGGTGGCGCTGGCGCAGGCGCTGGTGGCCGCGCCTGACGTGCTGCTGCTGGACGAGCCGACCAACCACCTGGATCTGGAGTCGATCGTCTGGCTGCAGGACTTGCTGATCGCCTTCCGTGGTGCGGTGCTGCTGATCACCCACGATCGGGCATTTCTGGACGCGGTCTCCACACGCATCCTTGAACTCGACCGTGGCCAGATCCGCAGCTACCCTGGCAGCTTCACCACCTACGAGGCCACCAAGGCCCGCGAGCTGGAAGACGAGTCGCTGCTCAACGCCCGCTTCGACAAGCTGCTGGCGCAGGAGGAGGTCTGGATCCGCAAGGGGGTGGAAGCGCGCCGTACCCGCAGCGTCAGCCGCATCAACCGCCTGATGGTGATGCGCGACCAGCGCGCAGCGCGGCGCGACGTGGTGGGCAAGGTGCGGCTCGAAGTCGATGCCAGCTCGCGCAGCGGCAAGATCGTCGCGGAGCTGGAGGACGCGCGCAAGTCCTACGGCGAGCGCACCATCGTGCGCGGCTTCACCGGGACCATCCTGCGCGGCGACAAGGTGGGCCTGATCGGGCCGAACGGCGCGGGCAAGACGACGCTGCTGAAGATGATCCTGGGCGAACTCGCGCCCGACAGCGGCACGGTCAAGCTCGGCACGATGCTGCAGGTGGCCTACTTCGACCAGATGCGCGAGGCGCTGAACCTCGACGCGACCCTGGCCGACACGATCAGCCCCGGCAGCGAGTGGATCGAGATCGGTGGCTCGCGCAAGCACGTCATGAGCTACCTGGGCGATTTCCTGTTCTCGCCGGCGCGGGCGAACTCCCCGGTGCGCAGCCTCTCGGGCGGCGAGCGCAACCGGCTGCTGCTGGCGCGGCTGTTCGCGCGGCCGGCGAACGTGCTGGTGCTCGACGAGCCGACCAATGACCTCGACATCGAGACGCTGGAGCTGCTGGAAGACCTGCTGCAGAACTTCAAGGGCACGGTGTTCCTCGTCAGCCACGACCGGCGCTTCCTGGACGCCGTGGTGACGAGCACCATCGTCAGCGAAGGCGACGGCCAATGGCGTGAATACGAAGGCAGCGTCGAGGACTGGCTCCTGCAGTCGCAGCGGGCGGCGGCGATGGCGGCCAAGGCGGCGCGCAACGCGCCCGCACCGACGCCAGCGAAGGCTGCGGTCGCTGCAGCCGCACCCGTGGCCGCACCCGCCGTCGCCAAGCGCAAACTGAGCTACAAGGAACAGCGCGAGCTGGATGCGCTGCCCGCCCAGATCGCCGCGCTCGAAGTGGAGCAGGCGGCGCTGAACGAGGCACTTGCAGGCACCGAGCTGTACGCGGGTCCGGCCGACAAGGTGGCCGCGGCGCACGCGCGCCATGCCGTGATCGATGACGCGCTGCTGGCGCTGATGGAGCGGTGGGAGACGCTGGGCGGGTGAGCAGGGCAGGGCTGACCTGGGTGCGGGAGCGCCGGGTCAGTCCGGCTTCACGTTCCCAGCCTTGACCACCTCCGCCCAGCGCGGAATCTCGCGGGCAATCAACGCGCCGAACGCCTGCGGGGTCGTGGGCATCGGCACGGCGCCTTCACCCGCGAGTTGTTTCGCCACGTCGGGCAGGGCGAGGGCCTTGTTGACCTCGGCGTTCAGGCGCGTGACCACCGCATCGGGCGTGCCGGTCGGAGCGACGAGGCCATACCACTGGTCGGCCTCGAACCCCGCGTAGCCGCTCTCGGCGACGGTGGGCACGTCCGGCAGCGCGGCGATGCGCTCCGGGCTGGAGACGGCCAGCGCCCGCAGCCGGCCGCTGCGGATGTGGGCGATGACGGCCGGGGCGCCGGTGAAGGTCGCGTCCACCTGGCCGGCGATCAGGTCGGTGACGGAGGGCGCGCTGCCGCGGTAGGGGATGTGCAGCAGGAAGGTCTTCGTGCGCAGCTTCAGGTATTCGAAGGTGATGTGCGCGGCGCTGCCGTTGCCGCCGGACGAGTACGACAGCCGGCCCGGCTTCGACTTCGCCAGCGCGATGAATTCCTGGAAGGTCTTCACGGGCGAGCTGGCTGGCACCACCAGCACGTTGGGCACCCGCGCCACCCAGGCCACCGGCACGAAGCTCCTCAAGGGGTCATAGCCGAGTTTCGGGTAGATCGACGGGTTGACGCCGAGCGTGCCGATGTGGCCCATCAGCAGGGTCTGGCCGTCTGGTTCGGCGCGTGCGGCTTCGGTGGCGCCGATCGAGCCGCCTGCACCGGGGCGGTTGTCCACGACCACGTTCTGGCCGAGTGCCTGCGCCAGCTTGGGGGCGAGGGCGCGGGCCAGGATGTCGGTCGAGCCGCCGGGTGTGAACGGCACGATCAGGCGTGTCGGGCGGCCGGTCTGCGCAGTGGCTGACAGTGGCCAGATGCTGGCGGCCAGTGCGGCGAGCAGGACCGAGCGGCGTGGCAGTGTGGACATGGCGAGTTGCCTCTCAGCGGGCGGTGAGCAGGATCTTGATGTCGGCGGCCAGATCGGCGGGTGGCGTGGCATGGCGCACGTACAGGCGGACCTTGCCTTGTGGGTCGAAGACGAACGACGCCGCGGTGTGGTCCACGGTGTAGCTGGACTCCGTCTTGCCCGGCACTTCGCGGTAGAAGATCTTGAATTCCTTGGCGGCGGCGGCGGTTTCCTCCGGCGTGCCGCGCAGCCCGACCCAGTTCGGGTGGAAGGCGCCGACGTAGGACTTCATCAAGGCCGTGGTGTCGCGCTTCGGATCGACCGTGACGAAGACGCCGACGAGCTTGTCGCCATCTGGTCCTAGCAGGCGCTGGGTTTCGGCGAGGTTGGTCAGCGTGGTCGGGCAGACGTCCGGGCACTGCGTGTAGCCGAAGAAGACGACGGCGACCTTGCCCTTCAGGCTGGAGAGCTGGAAGGGCTGGCCGTTGGCGTCCGTCAGCGCGAGCTTGCTGGCGTATTCGGCGCCGGTGATGTCGAGCGACTTGAAGCTCGGCGGGGGGGCGGCCTTGTCGCACGCGCTGAGCGCACCCAGGCAGGCCAGCACGCTGGCGGTCAGGATCAGTCGTCGAGCGGGTGCGGTCACGTTCACAGCCAGGGCCTCAGGTAGTGGTCGATCAGCAGCGCGGCGAACAGCAGCGACAGGTGCCAGATCGAGAAGCGGAAGGTCTCGCGGGCGAGGGCTTCGGTGTATTCGCGGCGCAGGCGGAGGGCGTAATGGATGAAGCGTCCGCCCAGCACCACGGCCGCCGCCAGGTACAGCCAGCCGCTCATGCCCTGCACGAACGGCAGCAACGTCGCGGCGAACAGGACGTAGGTGTAGAGCAGGATCTGCAGCCGCGTGAACGCGTTGCCATGGGTGACCGGCAGCATCGGCAGGCCAGCGCGGGCGTAGTCCTCGGCACGGTAGAGTGCCAGCGCCCAGAAGTGCGGCGGGGTCCACAGGAAGATGATCAGGAACAGCGCGATCGCCTCCGGGCCGACATCCCCCGTCAGCGCCGCCCAGCCCAGCACCGGCGGCATCGCGCCCGACGCGCCGCCGATGACGATGTTCTGCGGCGTCATCGGCTTGAGCACCACGGTGTAGATGACCGCGTAGCCGACGAAGGTGCCGAACGTGAGCCAGGCGGTCAGCGGGTTGACCTTGAAGTACAGCAGCGCCATGCCCAGCGAACACAGCACGGCCGAGAACAGCAGCGCCTGCGACTGGCTCAGGTCGCCGTTGGCCGTCGGCCGCCAGGAGGTGCGCTTCATGCGGGCGTCGATCTTCTGCTCGATCAGGCAGTTGAACGCGGCGGCCGCGCTCGCCACCAGCCAGATGCCGACAGTGGCCAGCAGCGCGGTGACGACATCGGCCCAGCGTGGCACGCCCGGCACGGCCAGCAGCATGCCGATCGCCGCACAGAACACGATGAGCTGCACGACCCGCGGCTTGGTCAGCGCGACGTACTGGCGCCAGCGCGACAGGCGCGGTGTGGTCGGGGTGAGGGTGGTGGCATTCATCAGGACGGGACGGCGGACGGGGAGTGAAAAGAGCGGCGGGAGGGGCTGCGGCTGTGCGCCAGCAGGGCGGCCAGCAGCGTCACCAGCACGGCAGCCCCGCCAGTGTGCGCCACGGCGGCCAGCAGCGGCCAGTCGAGCACGACATTGGACAGGCCGGTGAGCGTCTGCAGCACGGCGATGGCGAGCAGGCCCTGGGCGTAGCGCGGCGCAGGGCGGCGCAGGGCGGCGATCAGGAGGGCCAGCGCGGTCAGCACGACCAGCGCACCCAGGCGGTGGACGACGTGGATGGCGGTGAGCGCGGCGAAGGGCAGGGCGCTGCCGTCGGCCTGCACGCCCAGGCCGCGCTGGAGCGTGAAGCCGGCGTCGAAGTCCATCGGCGGCCACCACTGGCCCTGGCAGGTGGGCACGTCCTGGCAGGCGAGCACGGCGTAGTTGGTGCTGACCCAGCCACCGAGGGCGACCTGCACCAGCACCAGTCCCAGCACGGCCCAGACCCCCCGGCGCAGGCCCGTGGACAGCGCAGGGGGCTGCGGGGCGTGGCGCTGGATCTGCACGGCCAGCAGCGCCAGCAGGCCGATCCCGCCCAGCAGGTGGCCGGTGACGATGGCCGGGTAGAGCTTCATCGTCACCGTCAGCGCACCGAACGCGCCTTGCAGGCAGACCCAGACGAAGGTCAGCGCCGCCCAGCCGGGGGCGATCTGCCGCGCCTGTGCAGGGTCGGTGTGGCGGAGCCGGCGCACGGCCAGCGCGCTCCACACCATCAGCACGGTCAGCAGCGCCCCGACACCCGTGGCGAGGTAGCGGTGGATCATCTCGATCCAGGCCTTGCTCTGTGTCACGGGGCCGTCGGGCAGGTGGGTCTGTGCCTGCGTGATCTGGTGGACCGCGCCGAAGGGGCTGGAATTGCCGTAGCAGCCGGGCCAGTCGGGGCAGCCGAGACCCGAGTCGGTCAACCGCGTGAAGGCGCCGAAGAGCACGAGGTCGAAGGTCAGGAACAGCGTCACCAGCGTCAGGGCGCGCAGCCGCTGCGGGGTGGATTTTCCCCGGTGGCGCCAGGCCAGCCACACCAGCGGCAGCGTGGCCAGTGCGGCCGCCAGCAGCGCGATCTGCAGCAGCGGGCCGAGGTCGATCAGGTCGGTGGGCTTCATGGCAGGCAGCGCTTCGGGTGCGGGTGTCAGCGGGCCAGACCGGGAGCGGTGGTCACGGCGCCGACGATGGCGGGGTCACGGCCGGCGCGGTCCCAGGACGCGGCGGCGCGCAGCATGCGCTCGACATCGCGCTTGACCTTGGCCGGCTCGAAGGCCACGGGGAAGCGCATCATCCACACGCCCATCGGGTCGACCAGGTAGAGGTGGGCCGACAGGCTTTCCCCTTGTGCGGGCTTGAGCCACGCGGCCACGGCGTCCCGGGGGGCACGCAGCACGCTGGCGCCGTCCAGCGCGGGCAGCAGGTCGGCGCGCGGCGGCTGGTCGCCGGTGACGATCCAGACGCGGTCCAGCCGCTCCTTCTCGCGGCCGAGGGCCTCGCGCAACTGGCGCTGGGCGTAGAGCAGCTTCTCGCAGGGGCTGTCACAGGCCCCATCGGCCACGACCACCATCAGCCACTGGTCGCGCAGGCTGCGGGTGTCGACGGCCTTGCCTTGCAGGTCGGTCAGCGGCAGCGCGGCAACCGGCGGGATGTCCACCGGCGGCTGGACCAGCACACCGTGGCCTGGCTGGCCCGTCGGCTTGATGACGTAGTAAGTGAAGTAGGACGCGATGACCGGCGATGCGCAGGCCAGCAGGATCAGCGCCATCTTGATGCGGCCGATGCGGGTGCGGGCCAGGGCATCCGGGTCGGCGCTCGGTGCGGGCAGGTCGTGGACCGAGAGGTTCAGCGGCTGGGCACTGTTCGGAGCGGCGTTCGGGGTGTCATGCGACATGGGAAGCGGCCTGCCTGCGCGGGCGGATGAGTTGGAACCAGACGTACAGCCCCGCGATCAGGGCGCTGAGGGCGAACCACTGCACCGCGTAGCCGTGGTGCTTGTCGACGCCGGTGGACGGCGCCGACCACTGGCGCAGCAGGCCATCGTCCGCCGGGCCTTCGGTCTGCAGCAGCGTGGCCGGGCGCAGACTCAGGCCAGAGGCGCGGGCCACCGCGTCGAGGTCGAGATTCTGACGGATGACACCGGTCTCCAGCCCGCCCAGGTCGAACAGCCTCGATGGCGCAGGGATGATGCGGGCCACGACCGTGACGGTCTCGTCCTCGGGCGTGCGCACGGGTGGCAGATCCTCGCGGCGCAGGGCGTTGCGCGGGCCCCAGCCGCGCTCGACCAGCACGGCGGTGCCGTCCGCCAGCTGCAGCGGCGTCACGACGTGGAAGCCGACACGCCCGTTCATCGGCCGGTTGTCCAGAAAATGCGTGGCCCGCGCCACCCAGCGGCCCTGCAGGCGGATGCGGCGCTGCACCTGGTCGGGGACTTCGGCGGCGGTACGGGCCAGGTCGGCCGCACCCAGCTCGGGCAGCTGGCGGCGGGTATCGAGCAGGGCCTGGCGGCTGGTCTTCTGGGCGGCCCGGTCGAGCTGCCAGACGCCCAGGCGTGCTGTCCCGGCCACACCGACGACGGCCGCCAGCAAGATCACCCAGCGGTGTTGGGAGTGGCGGGTCGGTGTCATGGGGTGGTGGTGGAATAATCCGGCGACATGAAAACCATCATCGTGCTGGCGTTTGTCGCCATTCTGGCCGCCTTGGCTTCGGCGGGCATCTTCATGGTCAAGCGGGGGCCGGCGGGAGAGCCGACGCCCAAGGGCAGGATGGCCCGCGCGCTGGCCATCCGGGTGGGGGTGTCGGTCAGCGTGTTCCTGTTCGTGCTGCTGAGCTATGCCATGGGCTGGATCGAGCCCACGGGGATTCCGGTCGGTCGCTGACACCCCAACAAAAAGAGCGCCGAGGCGCTCTTTTTGTGGTCGGGCAGGATGGGGTCACATCCAGTAGACGATGAAGTACAGGCCCAGCCAGACCACGTCCACGAAGTGCCAATACCACGCTGCGCCTTCGAAGCCGAAGTGGCGCTCGGGGGTGAAGTGGCCCTTCATCAGGCGGATCGTCATGACCAGCAGCATGATGGTGCCCACGAACACGTGGAAACCGTGGAAGCCGGTCAGCATGTAGAACGTCGAGCCGTAGATGCCCGAGGACAGCTTCAGGTTCAGGTCCGCGTAGGCGTGGGCGTACTCGTAGCCCTGGCAGATCAGGAAGATGGTGCCGAGCAGCACGGTGATCCACATCCACAGGATGGCCTTGGAACGCTGGTTGGCGATCACGGCGTGGTGCGCGATCGTCAGGGTCACGCCCGAGGTCAGCAGCAGCGCGGTGTTGATCGTCGGCAGCGGCCACGGACCCATGGTCTGGAAGGGCTCGACGATGCCGGCGGGTGATGCCGTGGCGCCAGCGACGGCACTCGGCCAGAAGCCCTTGAAGTCCGGCCACAGGACCGCGTTCTCCAGGCTGCCCAGGCTTGGCACCGACTGGGTGCGCGCCCAGTACAGCGCGCCGAAGAAGGCGGCGAAGAACATCACTTCCGAGAAGATGAACCAGGCCATGCTCCAGCGGTGCGAGACATCGACGCGGTCGCTGAGCAGGCCGGCTTCGGCTTCCCCTGCGGCTTCACCGAACCATTGGCGCAGCACGAACACGGTCCACAACAGACCGAACAGCAGCGCATAGGCGCCCCAGCCATGCCCGTTGATCCACTGGCCTGCGCCCAGGATCACGAAGAACAGGCCGATCGAGGTCATCACCGGGTGCCGCGAGGGCGCCGGGACATAGTAGTAAGGCGTTGCGCCCTGGGGAGTTGCCGACATGAGTTGCTCCTGGAATCCGTGTCGCGAATGGGTGTTGTGTGGTGTCGTGTGGTGGAGCGCGTGCCCGCTTCAGGCGGCGATCCAGCGAACCAGCCCGACGAGCAGACCCACGAAGAGGGCTGCACTGAGCAGTCCGGCCAGGATGATGTGGACCGGGTTGAGCTGGCTCACGTCCTTCTGGTGGTCGGCTCCACGGCGGATGCCGAAGAAGGACCAAGCCACGGCTTTCATGCTCTGGCCGAACGAACTCTTGCGCTGGACGGCGTCGCGCAGATCGTCTGCCGAGGTGCGTTGCGGGTCGGTCATGAACCGGCTCCCTGGCGCAGTGCCTGGACGGCAGACCCCGTGACGGGGGCCGGGGGGGTCTTGGCGCCGACTTCGAAGAAGGTGTAGGACAGGGTGATGGTGGTCACGTCCTTGGACAGCTTCGGGTCGATGACGAACACCACCGGCCACTGCTTCGACTCGCCGGGGGCCAGCGTGTATTCGTTGAAGCAGAAGCACTCCATCTTGTTGAAGTGCGCCATGGCCTGCTTGGGCGCATAGCTGGGGATGGCCTGTGCGGACATCGTGCGGTTCTGGACGTTGCGGAACTCGTACATCACCGTCGTCACCGCGCCAGGATGGACCTTGACGGAGGACTGGGCGGGCTTGAAGTCCCACGGACCGCGGGCGTTGGCATCGAACTCGACCGTGATGGTGCGGCTGGTGTCGACCTGGGTGTTGACCGGTCCGGTCTTGCCCGTGACCAGCAGCTCGTTGCGGCTGAGGATGTTGATTCCCAGCGCATCGCAGATGGCGTCGTACATCGGCACCAGCGCGTAGCCGAAGCCGAACATCACCAGTGCGATGACGCTCAGCTTGCCCAGCATGCGCCGGTTGTCGCGCTGCAGGCGGGTGGCCTGGATCGTCTCGCTCATGCGCGGCCGCCCGACAGCAGCACCACCCGGGCCATGAACCCGAGGAAGAACACCACCGCCACCGTGGCCAGGATCAGGCCGAGGCGGACATTGTTGCGACGCTTTTCTTCGTGGGTCATGGTGGGTGGTCCTGGGTGGTCGGGTTCGATCGAACGATCAGAACTTCAGCACTTTGGTGGCGGTCACGTCCAGCGTGGGCGGCGTCTCGAAGGTGTGGAACGGGGCCGGCGAGGCGACTTCCCATTCCAGGCCTTCGGCGGCTTCCCAGGGCTTCTGCGGGGCCTTCTCGCCCTTGCCGCGCATCATCGGCACGACCACGAACAGGAAGAAGTAGACCTGCATCAGGCCGAAGCCCAGTGCGCCGATCGACGCGATCATGTTGAAGTCGGCGAACTGCAGCGGGTAGTCGGCGTAGCGGCGCGGCATGCCGGCCATGCCCAGGAAGTGCATCGGGAAGAAGGTGATGTTGAAGGTCACCAGCGAGCCCCAGAAGTGGAACTTGCCGCGGCCTTCGGAGTACATCACGCCGGTCCACTTCGGGCCCCAGTAGTACACGCCGGCGAACATCGCGAACAGCGAGCCGGCCACCAGCACGTAGTGGAAGTGCGCCACGACGTAGTAGGTGTCCTGCAGGTTGATGTCGATCGGGGCCATCGACAGGATCAGGCCGGTGAAGCCGCCCATCGTGAACACGAAGATGAAGCCCACGGCCCACAGCATCGGGGTCTCGAAGGTCATCGAGCCGCGCCACATCGTCGCGATCCAGTTGAACACCTTCACGCCCGTCGGCACCGAGATCAGCATCGTGGCGTACATGAAGAACAGCTGGCCGGTCAGCGGCATGCCAGTCGTGTACATGTGGTGCGCCCACACGATGAACGACAGGATGGCGATCGACGCGGTGGCGTACACCATCGAAGCGTAGCCGAACAGCTTCTTGCGCGCGAAGGCCGGAATGATCTGGCTCACGATGCCGAAGGCCGGCAGGATCATGATGTAGACCTCGGGGTGACCGAAGAACCAGAACACGTGCTGGTACATCACCGGGTCACCGCCGCCAGCGGGATTGAAGAAGCTGGTGCCGAAGTGGCGGTCGGTCAGCGTCATGGTGATCGCGCCGGCCAGCACGGGCATGACCGCGATCAGCAGGTAGGCGGTGATCAGCCAGGTCCAGACGAACATCGGCATCTTCATCAGCGTCATGCCCGGAGCGCGCATGTTGAGGATGGTGACGACGATGTTGATCGAGCCCATGATCGACGAGGCGCCCAGGATGTGCATCGCGAAGATGCCGGCGTCCATCGACGGGCCCATCTGCAGCGTCAGCGGTGCGTAGAGCGTCCAGCCAGCGGCGGGGGCGCCACCGGGCATGAAGAAGCTCGACACCAGCATCAGCGCCGCAGGGATCATCAGCCAGAAGCTG
>JAAFKB010000030.1 GCA_013299055.1 Sphaerotilus sp. | reverse complement strand
CTCTTGGCGACCTTCACGCCGCCGCCCTTGCCGCGGCCTCCCGCGTGGATCTGCGCCTTCACGACCCACACCGGGCCGCCCAGCTTCTGGGCGGCTTCCACCGCCTCCTGCACCGTGAACGCCGCATGGCCTCGCGGCACCGGCACGTCGAACTGGCGCAGAACTTCCTTGCCTTGGTATTCGTGGATCTTCATCGGATTGAACTCTTGGAGAGCTTGGAGAGAGTAGGAACGATGCAGAACTGACTGCGCAGAGGTGGCGCGCAGCAGTGGGCGCCCGTCCGGCGTCGATGCCGAAGCGCGTGGACTTTAGCATGCTGCACTGCGGCAACCGCATGCGTGGCACCCGTGGTGTACCCGCGATGTAACGCCGGTGTGCGCGGTTCAATCGGGATCGGTGCCTCCGCCTTTCAGGACGCGACGCACGATGTCGGTCGAAAAGCCCCGCGCCATCAGGAAGCGCATCTGCCGGCCGTGTTCGCGGGCATCGGTCGCCGGTGTGCCGAAACGGCGGGACCAGACCGCTTCGGCGCGGGCGAGTTCGCTGGGCTGCAGCGCCTCCAGGGTCTCGCGCATCTGGTCGGCGGTGATGCCCTTGAGACGCAGTTCCTGCCGGATGCGGGCCAGACCGTGACCAGCGGCGCGGCGATGCACCACCGACGCCACGAAGCGTTCTTCGCTCAGAAACCCCTTGAGCGCCAGCTCGTCCAGCACCTGCTCGATGTCGTTCGCATCCTGTGCGTGCGGCACGAGCTTGCGCAGGAGTTCGCTGCGCGAGTGCTCCCGCGCAGCGAGGTACTTCAATGCCCGGCCCTTGAGACTGAGCGACCCTGGCATGGGCGGATCAGGTCTTCTCGCTGCCGAGGGGGGGCAGCAGGCTGATGTCGAGCGACTCGCGGATGCGGTTCTCGATCTCGTGCGCAAGGTTGGCGTTCTCGCGCAGGAACTCGCGCGAGTTGTCCTTGCCCTGGCCGATCTTCTCGCCCTTGTAGGCGTACCAGGCGCCGGACTTGTCCACGATCTTGGCCGCCACGCCCAGGTCGATGATTTCACCTTCGCGGCTGACACCCTCGCCATAGAGGATGTCGAAGTCAGCCGTCTTGAACGGAGGGGCGACCTTGTTCTTGACCACCTTGACGCGGGTCTCGCTGCCGATGACCTCCTCGCCCTTCTTGATCGAGCCGACGCGGCGGATGTCCAGACGCACCGAGGCGTAGAACTTCAGCGCGTTGCCGCCGGTGGTGGTCTCGGGGCTGCCGAACATCACGCCGATCTTCATGCGGATCTGGTTGATGAAGATGACCATGCAGTTGGTCTTCTTGATCGTGGCGGTCAGCTTGCGCAGGGCCTGGCTCATGAGACGCGCCTGCAGGCCGGGCAGGGAGTCGCCCATCTCGCCTTCGAGTTCGGCCTTGGGGGTCAGGGCGGCCACCGAGTCGATGACGATCAGGTCGACCGAGCCGGAACGCACCAGCGCATCGACGATCTCCAGCGCCTGCTCGCCGGTGTCCGGCTGGCTGATCAGCAGGTCTTGCAGGTTGACGCCGAGCTTTTGCGCGTATTGGGCGTCCAGCGCGTGTTCGGCATCGATGAAGGCGCACACCCCGGCCAGCTTCTGCATCTCGGCGATGACCTGCAGCGTGAGCGTGGTCTTGCCGGACGACTCGGGACCGTAGATCTCGATGACACGGCCACGGGGCAGGCCGCCGACGCCGAGCGCGATGTCCAGGCCCAGCGAGCCGGTGGAGCACACCTGGATGTCGGCGACGACTTCCCCTTCGCCGAGCCGCATGATCGAACCCTTGCCAAACTGCTTCTCGATCTGGGAGAGGGCTGCCTGCAGGGCCTTGGATTTCTCGGCGCTCAGGGCGGTGCTGTTCGGGGCGGATTTGCTCGGTGCGTCCATCGATGTTCTCCTGGGTGGATGTGCCATTATGTCAAAAGCTGGATGTTTGTACAGTTTTTTGAGGGGGATAATCCGGACCATACCCCGCCCGCAGGCCAGTCGCCTGCAACAAGAGGAGACAGACCCCATGCGCATTCTCATCGCTGAAGACGACCAGATCCTGGCCGATGGCTTGTTGCGCAGCCTGCGCGCTGCAGGTTATGCCGTCGACCATGTCGGCAACGGCTCGGAGGCGGACGCCGCGCTGGCCGCCCACGAGTTCGACATGCTGATCCTCGACCTGGGACTGCCCAAGCTGCACGGGCTGGAGGTGCTCAAGAAGCTCCGTGCGCGTGGCTCGGCGGTGCCGGTGCTGATCCTGACGGCGGCCGACTCGATCGAGCAGCGCGTCAAGGGGCTGGACCTGGGGGCCGACGACTACATGGCCAAGCCGTTCTCGCTGCAGGAACTCGAAGCGCGGGTGCGGGCGCTGACGCGGCGGGGCCTGGGATCGGCCAGTGCGCTCATCAAGCACGGCCCGCTCACGTTCGACGCCACGGGCCGTGTCGCCTACATCCACGAGCAGATGATCGACCTGTCCGCGCGTGAACTCAGTCTGCTGGAGGTGCTGCTGCAGCGTGCCGGCCGCCTGGTGAGCAAGGACCAGCTGGTCGAGCGGCTGTGCGAGTGGGGCGAGGAGGTGAGCAACAACGCCATCGAGGTCTACATCCACCGCCTGCGCAAGAAGATCGAGCAGGGACCGATCCGCATCGCCACGGTGCGCGGGCTGGGCTATTGCCTTGAGAAGATCGCGGCCACCTGAAGCGATGCCGCGCCGGCGAGAGCAGCGTTCGCTGTTCGGGGAGATCCTGGACTGGATGCTCGCGCCGCTGCTGCTGCTGTGGCCGATGAGCCTGGCGCTGACGTGGCTGGCGGCGCAGGGCATCGCCAGCCGGCCCTACGACCGGGCGCTGGTGGAGTCGGTGCGCTCGCTGGTGCAGCGCATCGAGGTGCGCGGCGACAGCGTCTACTTCGACCTCTCGCGCGAGACGGCCCGGATGCTGCGCGCCGACGAGGTCGACAACGTCTACTACCAGGTGCTGGGGCCTCGGGGCGAGTTCGTCAGCGGCGACCGGGATCTGCTGCAGCCACCGGGTGACGAGCCGCGCCAGCCAGGCGAGGTGCGCATGCGCGACGAGGAGGTCCACGGCGACAGCGTGCGCGTGGCCTACCAGTGGGTGGAGGGTGGCGCGGGTGGGCGTGCCGTGCTGGTGCAGGTGGCGGAGACGCTGACCAAACGCTCGCGGCTGGCCACCGAGATCATCAAGGGCGTGATCCTGCCGCAGTTCGTGATCCTGCCGGTGGCGGTGCTGCTGGTGTGGCTGGCGCTGGTGCGGGGGCTGGCGCCGCTGAACGCGCTGCAGCAGCGCATCCGCGAGCGCGCCAGCGACGACCTCTCGCCCATCGAGGTCCACGAGGTGCCCGAGGAGGTCTCGCCGCTGGTGCAGTCCATCAACGACCTGCTGGAGCGCCAGCAGACCGCACTGGTGACGCAGAAGCGCTTCCTGGCCGACGCCGCGCACCAGCTCAAGACACCGCTGGCAGGCTTGCGCATGCAGGCCGAGCTGGCCACCCGCGAAATTGATGCGGGCCACGGCGATCCGCAGGTCATGAAGGCGTCGCTGGTACAGATGGCACACGCCTCGCAACGTGCCGCGCACATGGTCAACCAGCTGCTGTCGATGGCACGTGCCGACGCCAAGGCGGGCACGGTCGCCCGCGACGAGGTCGATCTGGAGGCGCTGGCCACCGAGGTGGTGCGCGACTTCGTGCCGCAGTCGCTGGACGCGGGCATCGACCTGGGCTTCGAGGGCCCGGACACGCAAGTGCCCAGCGGGTTGCGCCGGCCGGGGGACACGCAGGTGCTCGGCCACCCGATGCTGCTGCGCGAGCTGATCACCAACCTGGTGGACAACGCCCTGCACTACACGCCCCGTGGCGGCACGGTGACGGTGCGTGTGGTGCCCGATCCCTTCGGGCAGGTGGTCGTGCTGCAGATCGAGGACTCGGGCCCCGGGATTCCGCTGGCCGAGCGCGCCCTCGTGTTCCAGCCCTTCTACCGTGCGCTGGGCACTACCGTCGATGGTTCGGGCCTGGGGCTGGCGATCGTGGCGGAGATCGCGCAGCAGCATGGCACGGCCGTCGTGCTGGACGATGCCCGTGCGCCTGGCCAGGTGCTGCCGGGCGAGGGGCCAGGCGCACGCTTCACCATCCGGCTGCGCCACGCCCAGTCGCCTGAGCCGCCAGCGCCCGCTGCCACCGACTCAGCTCTGCATCAGGCGCCGTGAGCGGGCGATCGACATCAGGATGCCCAGCGACAGTCCCAGCGTCACCAGTGCCGTGCCGCCATAGCTCATGAAGGGCAGCGGCACACCCACCACCGGCAGGATGCCGCTGACCATGCCCATGTTGACCATGGCGTAGACGAAGAAGCTCATGGTGATCGCGCCGGCCAGCAGCCGCGAGAAGGTGGTCGGCGCCTCGAAGGCGATCACCAGGCCGCGCAGGATCAGGAAGCTGTAGCAGCTGATCAGCACCAGCCCCCCCACCAGGCCGAACTCTTCCGAGAAGGCAGCGAAGATGAAGTCCGAGGTGCGTTCAGGAATGAACTCCAGGTGGGTCTGCGTGCCCTGCATGAAACCCTTGCCAGTGACGCCGCCGGAGCCGATGGCGATCATGCCCTGGATGATGTGGAAGCCCTTGCCCAGCGGGTCGCGGGTCGGGTCGAGCAGGGTGCAGACGCGGTTCTTCTGGTAGGTGTGCAGCACATGCCAGTCGATGCCCGGCTCGCAGATGGTGGGCCCGGCCAGCACGATGGCGACCATGCCGACGATGCCGACCACCGCCACTGGCAGGATCGTCTTCCACGACAGTCCAGCGAAGTAGATGACGAAGAAGCCGGCGAAGAAGATCAGCAGCCCGGTGCCGAGGTCAGGCTGCTTGGCCACCAGCACGAAGGGCACCAGCACCAGCGCCAGCGCCTGCACGATGTCGCTGGTGCGGGGCTTGCCCTCGCGGCGCTGGAACCACCAGGCCACCATGAGCGGCGTGGCGATCTTCAGGATCTCGCTGGGCTGGATGACGATGCCGATGTTGAGCCAGCGGCGCGCACCCTTGTGGGTCGGGTCGATGCCGAACAGCGCCGTGAGCACCAGCAGCAGGACGCCGACGGTGTAGAGCGGCACGGCCAGCGCCAGCAGCCGCTGTGGCGGCACCTGCGAGACGACGAAGAACACGACCCCCGCCAGCACCATGTTGCGCACCTGCAGCATGAAGCGCGCCCCGTTGTCGTAGCCGGCCGAGTACATCGCGGTCAGCCCGATCGTCACCAGCGACAGGATGGCCAGCAGCAGCAGCGGATCGAAGCCGCTGAACCACGGCCGCACGCGCTGCCACAGCGTGGGTTGCCCGAACGAGGAAGGCAGGATCATGGTGAGCGCAGGGTCGCAGGCGGAGAGGAGGGCGCCACGGCCGGTGGCGGCGCGGCAGTGGGCGTGCGGCGGGGCACCCAGGGCAGCGGCCGCGGTGGCGCCAGCGGGGACATCGCCACGCCGGAGGCGGTGGACGTGAAACCGAGGGCACTGGCCGCGGCGGAGGCGGCTGCTGCCTGGGCGTCCAGTCCCGCGCCTCGGGTCGGTGGCAGCGGCACGCTGGCCACCGGCAGCCCCGGCTCGACCGGCGCCGATGCCTGGCCCTTCTGCACCAGCGCGATGTCGACCGGCGTGGGGTAGAGGCCGGCGATGACGTAGTCGAGCACGCGACGCGAGATGGGCGCAGCCGCCTCGGCGCCGAAACCGGCGTTCTCGACGATGATGGCCAGCGCGATGCGGGGCTCGTCCAGCGGCGCGAAGGCGGTGTAGAGCGAATGGTCGCGCTGGTAGTCGGCGAGCTTGGAGGCGTTGTACTTCTCGTTCTGGCGCACGCCGACCGCCTGGGCCGTGCCCGTCTTGCCGCCGCTGGCGTAGGACGCGCCAGCGAACACCTTGGTCGAGGTGCCGGTCTGGGTCACGCCGTACAGGGCGCGCCGGATCACCGCGACGTGGTCAGGCTTGAAGGCCAGGGGCTCGACGGCATGCGCAGACACCGTGCGCCGCTCGCGGGTGACGACGTTCTCGATCTCGCGCACCACCCGTGGCTCGAAGCGCAGCCCGCCCGACACCAGCGTGGCCATGGCCGAGGCGAGCTGCGTCATGGTGAAGTTGTTGTAGCCCTGGCCGATGCCCAGCGAGATCGTCTCGCCTGCATACCAGCGTTTCTGCTCGGGGCGCTTGTACTTGTTGCGCTTCCATTCGGTCGAGGGCAGGTCGCCGGTGGCCTCGCCTTCGAGGTCGATGCCGGTCTTGCGGCCGAAGGTGTAGAGGTCCATCTGGTCGTGGATCAGGTCCACGCCCATCTCGTTGGCCAGCGAGTAGTAGTAGACGTTGCTCGACTGCACGATCGAGCGCGCCATGTCCACGGCGCCCAGGCCGTGGTCGCCGTGGCTGCGGAAGCGGTGGTTGCCGAACATGAAGGAGCCGTTGTCCTGGATGGTCTGGCCGGCGGTGCGCTTGCCGGTGACGAGGGCGGCCATGGCCATGAAGGGCTTGTAGGTCGACCCCGGCGGGTAGGTGCCGCGCAGTGCCCGGTTCAGCATGGGCTTGTCGAGCGACTCGTTGAGTTCCTTCCACGAGTCCTGGTCGATGCCGCCGACGAAGAGGTTGGGATCGAAGCCGGGCTTGCTGACGAAGGCCAGCACCTCGCCGTTGCGTGGGTCGATGGCCACCAGCGCACCCCGGCGGGTGCCGAACAGCTCCTCGACCAGCGCCTGCAGCTTGATGTCGATCGACAGGCGCACGGTGTTGCCGGGGGTCGCCGGCTCCGAGCGCAGCCGGCGCACGGGGTGGCCGCCGGCGCTGGTCTCGACTTCCTCGAAGCCGGTGGCACCATGCAGTTCGCGCTCGTAGCTCTGCTCGATGCCGAGCTTGCCGATCACGTCGGTGCCGCGGTAGTTGGCCTGGTCTTCGTCCGACCACTCGGCCATCTCGTCCTTCTCGCGCTGGTTGATGCGGCCGATGTAGCCCAGCACATGCCCGCCGACCTCGCCGAACGGGTAGTTGCGGAACAGCCGGGCCTTGATCTCGACCCCGGGGAAACGGTAGCGCCGGGCGGTGAAGCGGGCGACTTCCTCGTCGCTGAGCTTGGTGCGGATGGGGATGGACTCGAAGCTCTTGGAGTCGCCCATCAGGCGCTTGAAGCGGCGGCGGTCGCGGGGCTGGATCTCGATCACCTCGGCGAGCTGGTCGATCACCTGCTCCAGGTCGTCGGTGAGCTGCGAGCGGGTGATCTCCAGCGTGTAGGCCGAGTAGTTGTCGGCCAGCACGACGCCGTTGCGGTCCACGATCAGGCCGCGGTTGGGCACGATCGGCACGACGGCGATGCGGTTGTTCTCGGCCTGCGTGGTGAGTTCGTCGAACTTGATGACCTGCAGCGTGAACAGCCGCGCCACCAGCAGCCCGAAGCAGCCCAGCACCACCAGTGCCGCGACGATCAGGCGCACGCGGAACCGGTCGAGTTCCTGCTCGACGTTGCGCAGCTCGGTCATCGTCCCCAGGCCGACGGGTTTCACAGCGGGCGGTTCTTGTCAGGGTCCGGCGCCCGCCGCTGGGGCGCGAGCAGCAGCAGGCTCACCACCGGCCACAGCAGGCTCTCGAACAGCGGCGACAGCAGCACCGACCAGCCAGGGAAGTCCCCGCCAGACGCCATGCGCAGCAGCAGCGAGGTCAGGTGCGCGGCGGCGAACAGCGGCAGCACATGCAGCGCCTGCGTCAGGGCCGTGAACCACAGCAGGCGGCGGTGGATGGTGATGGCGAAGTAGCTCACCAGCGTGTAGGCCATCGCATGCTGTCCCAGCAGGCCGCCCTGGTGGACATCCATGAGCAGCCCGAACACGAAGGCCGCGCCCACGCCGACCCGGCGCGGCTGGTGGACGTTCCAGAAGACGAGGGCCAGCGAGATGAAGTCCGGCATGGCGGGCTGGCGCCCGATGGGCACCAGGTTCATCGCCAGCGCGATGAGCAGCGTGGTCCACATGAACCACGGGTTCACCGGCAGCAGCAGCTGGTCGGGCGAGCGGGGCATCATGGCGTGTGTCCCCTCCTCATTCCTTGTCCTTGCGGGCCGGCCTGGCCCCGGACTTGGTGGCGTCCTTGGTCGGCTGCGGCAGCCCGACATCGGCTGCGGTGGGTGCCGGTGGCAGCTGCTGGCCGGCCGGTTCGAGCACCAGCACGTGGCGCACGCTGTCGGGCGCGGTGGCCGGAATCAGCGCGATCTTGGCAAAGTCGGATTGGGTGCGGCGGTCCAGGCGGCGCACCTTGGCCACGGGCAGACCGGGCGGGTAGACGCCGTCCAGCCCGGAGGTCTGCAGCAGGTCGCCGACCTGCACGTCCGCGTTGGCGGCCACGAAGCGCAGCTCCATGCTGTCGGCCGAAGGATCGCCAAACGCCACGCCGCGGTGGCCGGTGCGGATGTTGTGGACCGGGATGGCGGCGTTCTCGTCCACCACCAGCGTGACCTCGGCGGTCAGGGGATAGACCCGCGTGACCTGGCCGAGCACGCCCAGTTCGTTGATGACCGGCGAGCCGTGCTGCACGCCCTGGCTGCTGCCGCGGTCGATGATGATCTTGCGGGTGTAGGGGTCCGGGGCGTCGTAGAGCACCTCGGCCGCCCGCGTGCGCACGGCCAGCCGGTCGCGCAGCTCCAGCAGGGCGCGCAGCCGGGCGTTCTCCTGCAGCAGCTGGTCGGCCTGGAGCGAGCGTTCGGCCTGGCGGGTGAGTTCAGCGCGGGCGCGCTCGGTGGTCTGGCGGGCCTGGGTGATGCCCGAGACATAGTCATTGAGCGATCCCACCCCCCGCACCGGCACCAGCAGCGCCCGCTCGATCGGGTGCAGCAGCACCGCAGCGGCAGTGCGCAGCGGGGTCGTCAGCCCGACCCGCGTGTCGGCCGCCATCAGGAGCACCGACAGCGACGCGAAGAAGAGCAGCCGCGACAGGGCAGACGGACCCTGGCGGAAGAAGGGAGGAGGGGATCGGTCCAGGGTGCCCAGTGGCATGTCAGCCGATGCCTGCCTGCACCGTGGTCGCCGCGATCACCGCGGGCGGCACGGTCACTCCGACGTGAAGATCGACCCCAGTCGCTCCATGCGCTCCAGGGCCATGCCGCAACCCCGCACGACGCACGACAGCGGATCCTCGGCGATCAGCACCGGCAGGCCGGTCTCTTCTGCGAGCAGGCGGTCCAGGTCACGCAGCAGGGCGCCACCACCGGTCAGCATCATGCCGCGGTCGGCGATGTCGGCGCCGAGTTCGGGCGGGGTCTGCTCCAGCGCCTTCTTGACGGAGGAGACGATCTGGTTGAGCGGGTCGGTCAGGGCTTCGAGGATCTCGTTGCTCGACACGGTGAAGCTGCGCGGCACCCCTTCGGAGAGGTTGCGTCCCTTGACTTCCATCTCCTTGATCTCGGAGCCGGGGAAGGCCGAACCGATTTCCTTCTTGATGGCCTCGGCGGTGGGTTCGCCGATCAGCATGCCGTAGTTGCGGCGGATGTAGTTGATGATGGCTTCGTCGAACTTGTCGCCGCCGACGCGCACCGAGCCCTTGTAGACCATGCCGCCCAGCGAGATGACGCCGACTTCGGTCGTGCCGCCGCCGATGTCGACCACCATCGAGCCCGAGGCTTCCGACACTGGCATGCCTGCGCCGATCGCGGCGGCCATCGGCTCCTCGATCAGGTAGACCTCCGATGCACCAGCACCCAGGGCTGATTCGCGGATGGCGCGGCGCTCCACCTGGGTCGATCCGCAGGGCACGCAGATGATGATGCGAGGACTTGGCCGCAGCAGCGAGCGCGGATGCACCATCTTGATGAACTGCTTGAGCATCTGCTCGGTGACCGTGAAGTCGGCGATCACGCCGTCCTTCATCGGGCGGATGGCCTCGATGTTGCCCGGCACCTTGCCCAGCATGGCCTTCGCCTCGGCGCCGACCGCCTGGATGGTCTTCTTGCCGTGCGGGCCGCCCTCGTGCCTGATCGCCACCACCGAGGGCTCGTTCAGCACGATGCCCGTGCCGCGAACGTAGATCAGGGTATTGGCGGTGCCGAGGTCGATCGCGAGATCGGTAGAGAAATATCGACGCAACGATCCGAACATGGTGAACTCGTGGGCATTCCGGCGGCCCGTTGGCGGCTGGAGCGCGTGACTGGAAGAGCGGGTGATAATACCCCATGGCTTGTGTCGTGACCTTGTCCACACCAGGCCCGCCACTTCATGTCGGCGTCTGACGACCTCCCATGTAGGGGTCTTATTGGTGCCCAGCGCGCCCATTTCATTTCATAGTTCACACAAATGGCACTCACGCCCCAGGATGTGAGCCGCATCGCCAATCTGGCACGGCTTGAACTGAGCGAGGCCGAGCAGGCAAGTCTGCTGGGCGAACTCAACGGTTTCTTCGACATCGTCGAGCGCATGCGGGCGGTGGACACGACCGGCGTGGCCCCGCTGTACACCCCGCTGTCGGCCGTGCAGGACGTGGCGCTGCGCCTGCGCGAGGACGCCGTGACCGAGCCGAACGACCGTGAAGCCAACCAGAAGAGCGCCCCGGCGGTCGAGGGCGGGCTGTTCCTGGTCCCCCGCGTGATCGAGTGAGACCGAGCGAGATGGCCATGACCCTGTCGACTTCCCCCCTGCACACCCTGGGCGTCGCTGACCTGTCGAGTCTGCTCGATGCCCGGCAGATCTCCAGCGTCGAGCTGACCCGCCACCTGCTCGACCGCGTGCAGCACCATGCCGGGCTGGGCGCCTTCCTGTCGGTCGATGCCGAGGTCGCGCTGGCACAGGCCGCCGCTGCGGATGCCTTGCGCGCCACTGGGGTGCGCGGCCCCGGCCACACGCTGCTGGGCGTGCCGATCGCGCACAAGGACATCTTCGTCACCCGCGACTTCCCGAGCACCGCCGGCTCGAAGATGCTCGACGGCTACCGCAGCCCCTTCGACGCCACGGTGGTCAGCCGGCTGGCGGTGGCCGGCGCCGTGACGCTGGGCAAGCTCAACTGCGACGAGTTCGCCATGGGAGGATCGAACGAGAACTCGGCCTACACCCCGGCGCGCAACCCGTGGAACCCCGACCGCATCCCCGGCGGCTCGTCCGGTGGCAGTGCCGTGGCGGTGGCGGCGCGTCTCATCCCGGCGGCCACGGGCACCGACACGGGCGGCTCCGTGCGCCAGCCCGCGTCCCTCACCGGCATCACGGGCATCAAGCCGACCTACGGCCGCTGCTCGCGCTACGGGATGATCGCCTTTGCCTCCAGCCTCGACCAGGCGGGACCGATGGCGCGCTCGGCGCTGGACTGCGCGCACCTGCTGCAGGCGATGAGCGGTTTCGACCCGCGCGACGCCACCAGCGCCGAGCAGCCCGTGCCCGACTTCGTGGCCGCGACCACCGCGCTGCGCGAAGGCGCCACGGCGGAGCGCCCGCTGGCCGGCCTGCGCATCGGTCTGCCCAAGGAGTTCTTCGGTGATGGCGTGTCGGTCGACGTGCTGGCCGCGACCCGCACGGCGCTGGCGGAGCTGGAGAAGCTCGGCGCCACGCTGGTGGAGGTGAGCCTGCCGCGCACCGAGCTGTCGATTCCCGTCTACTACATCATCGCCCCGGCCGAGGCCAGCTCGAACCTGAGCCGCTTCGACGGCGTGCGCTACGGCCACCGGGCGGCGCAGTACAAGGATCTGAACGACCTGTACCGCAAGAGCCGCAGCGAAGGCTTCGGCACCGAGGTCAAGCGCCGGATCATGATCGGTGCCTACGTGCTGTCCCACGGTTATTACGACGCCTACTACCTGCAGGCCCAGAAGCTGCGCCGCATGATCGCCGACGACTTCCAGGCGGCCTTCATGCAGTGCGACCTGATCGCCGGCCCGGTGGCGCCGACCGTGGCGCGCCCGATCGGCAGCCAGACCGACCCGGTGGCCGAGTACCTGGCCGACATCTTCACCCTGCCGGCGTCGCTGGCGGGCCTGCCGGGCATCAGCGTGCCGGCGGGGTTCGGTGCGGGCGGGCTGCCGGTGGGGTTGCAGCTGATCGGCAACTACTGGCAGGAAGGTGCGCTGCTGCACGCCAGCCATGCGCTGCAGCAGGCCACCGACTGGCACCAGCAGGCGCCGGCTGGCTACTGAGGCCGGCCCAGCGCGTCGACCATCGCCTTGATGGCCGACATCTGCGGGCCAGCCTTCCATGCGTAGGCCGGCCCCGTGTAGCCGAACCAGTCCCAGCAGCCCTGCGGGTTGAAGGGCACGGTCGAGGCGTTGACCTGCGGGTAGAGCACCAGCATCCGGTTGTGCTCGGCCCATTCGTTGTAGCCGGTCTCGGCCAGGAAGTTCTTGCCCACCTTCTCGGCCGACTGCGCGCAGCCGTGCAGCGCCACATGCACCTTGCAGGTCTGCCCGGCGGCGCATGCGGGCGGCACGTACAGGAACGCAGCCTCGGCCATGCCCGTGCCCGACGGGGCGAAGGCACGCTGGTCGAACGTCACCATCCGCCCAGCCAGACTGGTGGCCTTGGGCTGCAGCGGGCCATGGAGGTGGGCCAGCAGCGCCCCGGACTGGTCGTAGCCCTGGCCGTTGACGACGCACTGGCTGATGTAGGGCGTGGCGTTGGCATCGCAGGCGTTGCCATGGGCGGGCGTGATGACGGCGTGGCCGGCGGGAATCTGGTGGACGTAGACCAGCTGCTTCGCCGGGACGCCGACCTGCCGGAAGAAGGCCACCGTGGCGTTGACGGCCGACTGCCGCACGACGGTGTCGCGGGTACCGCTGAAGACGTAGAGGCGGCGTGTCTTCAGGTGGCTGAGCTTGTCGATCTGTCCGGCAGCCTCGAAGCGGCGGGCCGCACTGGCCATCAGCAGCGGATTGGGGGGCGCCAATGGCACCTGGCCCATGCAGATGCCAGCGTAGGCCATGGTGCCGGCGGCGCAGTAGTACGGCCCGCCCGCGATGATCCCCGCGCCCTTGAACGTCGCGGAGTAGGCGACCTGCAGCTGCGCCGCCAGGAACGCCCCCGAGGACAGGCCCGAGACCGAGATCTCGCTGCGGTCGATCTGGAAACGCGGCAGCGGTTCGCTGGCCCTTGCCGTGGTGGTGGACAGGGCGATGAGCGCGGTGAGGGCGGTGGTCAGCAGAGGCGGCATCGGCGGCATGGGAGGCTCCTGGTTCGGGGCAGCGTACCTTGGAATGTTGCAGTGCAGCATGTCGGCGTCGCAGCCATGCCACATCCGCTCAGCCGCGCCGAAGGTGGACCGTATGATGCGCGCCCCTCGATCCCCGCTACCGCGCCTGCCCATGCCCGCCACGCCCCGTTTTTGCGCGATTGATTTCGGCACCTCCAACTCCGCAGTGGCCGTGCCTCGGGGCGGCGAGATGGCGCTGGTGCCGCTGGAAGACGGCGCCACCACCATGCCGACCGCCACCTTCTATCTGGCGGAAGGCCCGGACCTGCAGAACCTGCCCCGGCTGGTCGGACGGGCGGCCATCGCGTCCTATGTCGAGGGCACGGAAGGGCGGTTGATGCGCTCGATGAAGAGCGTGCTCGGCTCGGCGCTGATGGCGCAGCACACCGACATCGGCGCCGGACGCTCGGTCAGCTTCGCGGAGGTGATCGCCGGTTATCTGCGCCACCTCAAGCGCAGCGCCGAGGCCCACGCCGGCCATGCGCTCAGCGCCGTGGTGATGGGCCGGCCGGTGTTCTTCGTCGACGACGACCCGGTGCGTGATGCCCAGGCCCAGGCATCGCTGGAAGAGGCGGCGCGGGCGGCGGGCTTCGAGGCGGTGCAGTTCCAGTTCGAGCCGCTGGCCGCCGCGTTCGACTACGAATCCCGCATCGACACCGACCAGCGCGTGCTGGTGGCCGACATCGGTGGCGGCACGTCCGATTTCTCGATCGTGCAGGTCGGCCCGGGCCACCGCGACCGGCTGGACCGGCAGCAGGACGTGCTCGGCCATTACGGGCTGCACATCGCCGGCACCGATTTCGACCGGCGCATCGAGCTGGCCAGCCTGCTGCCCGCGCTCGGCTTCGGGGCGATGGGGCCGTCGATCGGCGGGCAGCCAGCGCGCGAGGTGCCCAGCCGCGTCTACCACGACCTGGCGACCTGGCACCTGATCAACAGCGTCTACCGCCCGCAGCGAGTGCAGGAGCTGCGTGCCATGAAGATCAACTACGCCGACCTGCGCCACCACACGCGGCTGATGACGGTGGTGAACGACCACCTTGGTCATGACCTGCTCGGCCGTGCCGAGGCGGCCAAGATCGCCTCGGCGACGGGTCAGGAGGCGCAGATGGACCTGCGACTGGTCGAGCGTGGCCTGTCGCTGACGCTCACGCCCGCCCAGGCCCGGCATGCGCTGGACGATGACATCGGCCGCATCGCCGACGCCGCCCGCGAGACGGTGCGGCTGGCCGGCCTGCGCGCCGAGCAGATCGACGCGCTGTACTTCACCGGCGGATCGACCGGCCTGCACCTGCTGACGGACCGGCTGGCAGCGGCCTTCCCGCAGGCGCGTGCCCTGCAGGGCGAGCGGCTGGCCAGTGTCGCCAGCGGACTGGGACTGGACGCCCGCCGCCGCTTCGGCGGCTAGAGGCCAGGTCAGAGGGCGCGCTGCGGGCGGCGCACCTCGCCGGGGCTGGACGCGGCCGGGGTGGCGGGTGCGGGGCGGGCCACCGGCGGCAGCTCGTGTGCGCGGCGATCAGGGCGTGGCGGGGCGGGGTGGGTGATGTCGCGCTGAGGCGGTGGCGAGGCGGGTGTGCGCCAGTGCCGATGCGGTGGCTCGACCACGGTGGGTGCCGGCACCACGATCACCCGTGGTGGCGGCGGCGGCGGCGGCGGGACGGGAGGCTCCCAGGACGGCGTGGCCTGCCAGTGGCGCGGGCGGCGGTCGTCGTGCGGCTCGTCGGTGTCCGTGCCCGCCATGGCCCAGCTGGAGAATCCGTCTGCCCGCGGGAAGCCGAGCTGCCAGCGGCCGTGGCGGTCCTGTTCGGCGCGGCGGCCAGGGGGCAGCAGCAAGGTGCCGTCCTCGTTGTCGATGCGCAGGGCGCTGCGCCAGGCGGTGGCACTGCCGGTGTCCGGGTGTGCGCTGCGCTGGTCGGGTGCATCGACGCGGAACAGCCCGGCGCCATGCGGCTGGTGGCGGCCCAGCGCAGTCTCCACCTGCCAGCGCCAGGCGGTGTCACCGTGCTGCAGCGCCATCACCAGACTGCCCCGTTCGAGCACCAGTGCAACCCCGTCGTGGTCGAGCTGCCGCACCCACACGGTGCTGCGCTCGTCCAGCTTGAGCCGGTTCGGGCCGACCGCGAGCACCAGCCGGCTGTTCCAGCCTGTGTGCAGCCGATCGCCTTCGCGCACGGGGACGGACCGTTCGCGCAGGCTGTCGTCCAGGTCGAAGCGTTCGCCACTGTCGCGCCGCAGGTGGAGCCGGCCCTCCAGCGCGACGATGCGGGCGCTGCGTCCGTGCCCGTCGTGGGACCAGGTGGCCGAGGCGGAGGCCGTGGGCTGGGCCAGGGTCGGTGGGCTGGCGCTCACCAGGGCGGCGGCCAGCAAGGCAGCAAGCAGCAAGGGCATGGGGGCAACTCCGGAGGCAGTGCGCATGGACCTGCAACGGCCGAGCCCCATGTGCGGACGACGCCTGCGCTGTCGCCCGCGAAGGTGTCACCCAATGGCGAAAAAGTGACATCCGGCATGGCCTTTTCCGGCGACTGCGCTGTCCATTTTCCGGCGGGTTTGCCATATTTCACAGTTCCATGGCCGCTGGCTCAGCGGATGATCTTGGCGACTCCGGGGGCTTGCCGACCTAAGTGCTTCATTTGTATGGCTTTTTTGACCATCCCGTCACGGCCGCCACCGCCCGCGGCGCAAGCTGATCTAAGTACTTGATTTCATTGGCTATTCCCGCTGGGTTTCCTTGACCCCCCCGCAATGTCTCCGCTACAGTGGGCGATGGTGTTGAATTTTGGGTATTCGCATTGGGTGCCCTGCCGGATTTCAGTTTTCTCCTTCTTTTCATGGCCCACGACGACGCAGTACCCCGACAACACCGCACCGTGCTGCTCCAGGAGGCCGTGGAGGCGCTGGTGGTCCGGCCATCCGGCACCTATGTGGACGGCACCTTCGGCCGCGGTGGCCACTCCCGCCTGATCCTGTCGCAGCTCTCCCCCGAGGGGCGCCTGCTGGCCATCGACCGCGACCCGGAAGCCGTTGCCCACGCCACGCAGGGCGAGTCCGGCATCACCGACCCGCGCTTCTCGATCGACCACACCCGCTTCGCCGACTACCCCGCCGTGATGGCCCGCCACGGCGTCGCGCAGCTCGACGGCCTGCTGCTCGACATCGGCGTGTCCTCCCCGCAGATCGACGACCCGGCGCGCGGCTTCAGCTTCCGCCACGACGGTCCGCTCGACATGCGCATGGACCCGACCCGGGGCCAGAGCGCCGCCGACTTCCTGGCCACCGCGCCGAAGGAGCGCATCGCCGAGGTCATCCGCGACTATGGCGAGGAACGCTTCGCCCCGGCCATCGCCCGTGCCGTGGTGGCGCGGCGCGAAGCCGGGCAGCCGCTGCAGCGCACCAGCGAGCTGGCCACCCTGGTCGCCAGCGTCGTGCGCACCCGTGAACGCGGACAGGATCCGGCCACGCGCACCTTCCAGGCCCTGCGCATCCTCGTCAACGGCGAGCTGGAGGAGCTGGAGCAGGCGCTGGAGGCCTCGCTGGCGGCCCTCCAGCCGGGTGGACGGCTGGCGGTGATCAGCTTCCATTCGCTCGAAGACCGCATCGTCAAGACCTTCATCCACCGCCACGCGCGTGAGGAATTCGACCGCCGAGCCCCGTTCGCCGCACCCAAGCCGGCGCTGCTGAACGCGCTGGGCCGCATCAAGCCGTCCGACGACGAGGTCAACGGCAACGGCCGCTCGCGCTCGGCGGTGCTGCGCGTGGCCGAGCGCACCGACGTGGCCTTGCCTCCGGTGTGGACCCGCCCATGACGCGCCTGAACATCCTGCTGCTGCTGGGGGTCGTCGCCAGCGCGCTCTACCTCGTGCAGGTGTCCTACGAGACCCGCCGCCAGTTCATCGCCCTGGAGCGCGAGCGCAACCAGGCGCAGCGGCTCGAACAGGACGCCGAGAAGCTCCACGTCGAGCTGCGCACCCAGGCCACGCACCTGCGTGTCGAGCAGGTGGCCCGCGAGAAGCTGCAGATGGTGGTGGCCAGCCCGGCCGTGACCCTGTACCACGCGGCCGACGGCAGCCTGCTGGCCCCGGTGCCGGCGTCGGCGCCGACGCCGGCACCCTCCCGGAAGGCCCGCCCATGAAGCCCGCCGGTCTGGCCGCGTTGCGACAGCGTCTGGCCGCGCACTCCGCCACCCCCGCCCGCGCACCGGGTGCCCGTTACGCCTCCAGCCCCCTGCTGGCCGCCAAGACGCCGATCTGGCGCTCGCGCTTCGTGGTGCTGGGCGTGGGGCTGACCTTCTGCCTGCTGATCGGGCGGGCGGTCTACATCCAGGTGGTCAACCAGGATTTCTTCCAGCGGCAGGGCGAAAGCCGCTACCAGCGCACCTTCCCCCTGCAGGCCAGCCGCGGCCGCATCACCGACCGCAACGGGCAGGTGCTGGCCGCGAGTGTGCCGGCGCAGTCGATCTGGGTCATCCCCAAGGACTTTGCCGCCAGCGCCGCGCAGCGACAGGCCCTGGCCAAGCTGCTGGGCCTGTCACCGGCCGAGCTGAGCAACCGCTTGAAGGAGAACCCCAACTTCGTCTGGCTGCGCCGGCTGGTCTCCGACAGCGTGGCCGCGCAGACCAAGGCGCTGGCCATCCCGGGCGTCCACCAGCAGCGCGAGTACCGCCGCGAGTACCCGGAAGGTGAGGCAATCGCCCATGTGGTGGGCTTCACCAACGTCGAGCAGGTTGGCCAGGAAGGCATCGAGCTGGCCTTCCAGAAGCAGCTTGTCGGGCGCAATGGCAGCCGCAGCGTCGTGCGCGACCGGCTGGGCAACGTGATCGAGGACATCGGCGACCGCACCGAGCCGGCCGACGGGCACGACATCGCGCTGTCGATCGACGCCAAGATCCAGTTCGTGGCCTACCAGCAGGTGCGCGACGCCGTGCTGCAGCACAAGGCCAAGGCCGGCAGCGCGGTGGTGCTGGACACGCAGACCGGCGAGGTGCTGGCGCTGGCCAATTACCCCAGCTACATCCCCGGCGAGCGCCAGACCCGCACCGGCGCCAACCTGCGCAACCGGGCGCTGACCGACACCTTCGAGCCCGGCTCCACGATGAAGCCCTTCATCACGGCGCTGGCGCTGCAGTCGGGTCGCGTCAAGCCGTCCACCGTCATCCAGACCGCGCCCGGCAGCATCACCATCACCGGCTCCACCATCCGCGACTCGCACCCGCACGGCCCGCTCACGGTGCAGCAGGTGCTCCAGAAATCGAGCAACGTCGGCACCGTCAAGATGGCCATGCAGATGCAGCCGCGCGAGATGTGGGACGCCTACCATGCGGTCGGCTTCGGGCAGAAGCCGGCGCTGGCCTTCCCCGGTCTGGCCAGCGGCAAGCTGCGGGCCTACAAGACCTGGCGCCCGATCGAACAGGCGACGATGAGCTATGGCTACGGCCTGTCCGCCTCGCTGTTCCAGCTGGCCCGCGCCTACAGCGTGTTCGCCCGCGATGGCGATCTGGTGCCGGTGTCGCTGCTCAAGCAGGCCGGGCCGGTGGCGGGCGAGCCGGTGTTCCGGCCCGAGGTGGTCCGCGAGGTCCGCACCATGCTGAACATGGCCGCTGGCGCAGGCGGCACCGCACCCAAGGCCCAGGCCGTCGGCTACTCGGTCGGCGGCAAGACCGGCACCGCCCACAAGCAGGACGGCGCCAGCTACGCCAGCGACAAGTACCGCGCCTGGTTCGTCGGCATGGCGCCCATCCAGAACCCGCGCATCGTGGTGGCCGTGATGGTCGACGAGCCGAGCAACGGCACCTACTTCGGCGGCGAGGTGGCCGCGCCCGTCTTCAGCCAGGTCGTGCAGCAGACCCTGCGCGTGATGAACGTGGCGCCGGACCTCGACATCAAGCCGCAGATCGTCGCCCGCGCCCAGGCCGCCCCCGCCACCGAGGAGTCGTTCTGATGGCCTGCTCCCGATCCTTGACCGGTCTGGCCGATCTGGTCGCGGTGCTCGACTGGCTGCGATCGCGCGCGCCGTCTGCCCCGCTGCGCACCGACAGCCGGCAGGTACAGCCCGGCGACGTGTTCATCGCCTGGCCAGGCCACGCGCAGGACGGGCGGGTCCACGTCGCGGCGGCACTCGCAGCCGGGGCGGCGGCCTGTCTGGTCGAGGCCGACGGCGTGGACCGCTTCGCCTTCGCCGATGCGCGCATCGCGGCGGTGTCCGGCCTGAAGGCGATGACGGCAGCTCTGGCGGATGCGTGGCACGGCCAGCCGAGCGCGGCCCTGTCCGTCATCGCCACCACCGGCACCAACGGCAAGACCTCCACCGCGTGGTGGACTGCGCAGGCATTGAGCCTGTCGGGCCGGCGCTGCGGCGTGGTCGGCACGCTCGGCGTCGGCGAACCCCCCAGCCGGGTCTCGCCCGAGGCGCGCATCGTCGCCACCGGCCTGACCACGCCCGATCCCGTCACGCTGCACCGCAGCCTGCGCACCTTCGTGGACCAGGGCTTCGCGGCCTGCGTGATGGAAGCCTCGTCGATCGGCGTGGCCGAGCACCGGCTGAACGCGGTACGGATCGGCGTGGCGCTCTTCACCAACTTCACGCCCGACCACCTCGACTACCACGGCAGCATGGCCGCGTACTGGCAGGCCAAGCGGGCGCTGTTCGACTGGCCGGGCCTGCGGGCTGCAGTAGTCAATCTCGACGATGCGCAGGGCGCGCTGCTGGCCGAGGCGCTGGCGGTGCGGGATGATCTGGACGTGTGGACCTACGCGATCCAGCCCCGCCCGACACCCGCCCGCCTGCAGGCCGAGGCGCTGCACTACGACGCCGACGGACTGTGCTTCACCGTGCGCGAGGGCGCGGAATCGGTTGCGGTGCGCACCGGGTTGATCGGCGAGTACAACGTCGCCAATGTGCTGGCGGTGTTTGGCGGGCTGCGGGCACTGGGTCTCCCGCTGGCCGAGATCGCACCGCTGGCCGCCGACTTCACCCCCGTGCCGGGGCGGATGCAGCGGGTCGAGCTGCCGGCGTCCACTGCGGTGGAGACGCCGCCGTTGCCGCAGGTCGTCGTCGACTATGCCCACACGCCGGACGCGCTCGACAAGGCGTTGCAGGCGCTGCGGCCGTTCGCGGTGGCACGGGGCGGGCGGCTGTGGTGCGTGTTCGGCTGCGGCGGCAACCGGGATGTGACCAAGCGCCCGGTGATGGGCCGCATCGCGCAGACGCTGGCCGACGCCGTGGTGCTCACCAGCGACAACCCACGCCACGAAGTCCCCGCCGACATCCTGGCGCAGATCGCTGCCGGCTGTGTCCCGTCGCCGCACCTGCACACGCTCGAAGACCGCGCCGCCGCCATCGCCACCGTGCTGGCCGAGGCCGACGACCGCGACGTGGTCCTTCTCGCTGGCAAGGGCCACGAGGACTATCAGGAGACGGCGGGTGTGAAGCGGTTTTTTTCAGATCTGGACGAGGCCGCCCGCGCGCTACAACACCGTGTGTCCCACCGTCCCTGACCCCTGCGGTTCCCTGCTGATGATGTCCCACGCATTCATGACCCTGGGCGAGGCCCACGCGCTGGTGGCAGCGCGCCTGCCCGGTACGCGGCTGGTCGGTGATCCGGCCACGCCGCTGCTGCGCGTCCACACCGACACCCGCAGCCTGCGCGAGGGTGACCTGTTCGTCGCGCTGCGCGGCGACCGCTTCGACGCGCACGGCTTCCTCTCGCAGGCGGGGGCGGCGGGCGCGGTCGCGGCCATCGCCGAGCGCGGACTGGTGGAGGCGGGGCTGGCCGGGCTGGAGGTGCCCGACACGCTGCGTGGCCTGCAGGCGCTGGCCGAGGGTTGGCGCGCCCGCCTGTCCCTGCCGCTGATCGCGGTCACGGGCAGCAACGGCAAGACCACCGTGACGCAGATGATCGCCACCATCCTGCGCACCGCCCACGGCGACGCCACCCACGCCACCGCCGGCAACCTGAACAACCACATCGGCGTGCCGCTGACCGTGCTGGGCTTGCGCCGGCACCACCGCATCGCGGTGATCGAACTCGGCATGAACCACCCTGGCGAGATCGCGGTACTTGCGCGCATCGCGCAGCCGACGGTGGCGCTGGTGAACAACGCGCAGCGCGAGCACCTCGAATTCATGAAGACGGTCGAAGCCGTGGCGCAGGAAAACGGGGCGGTGATCGCCGCGCTGCCGGCCGACGGCGTGGCCGTGTTCCCGGCGGACGATGACCACACGCCGCTGTGGCACACGCTGGCTGGCGCGCGCCGCGTGTCCACCTTCGCCCTGCGCGCTGCAGGCACCGAGGCCACGCTGACCGCCGACGCCGCGTGGCAGGGCGACCACTGGGACGCCGTGCTGCACACCCCGGCCGGCGCGCTGGCGCTGGCGCTGGCGGTGGCCGGGCAGCACAACGTGCGCAATGCGCTGGCCGCGGCGGGCTGCGCGCTGGCGGCGGGCGTGGCGGCGGACGCGGTGCGCGACGGGCTGGCCGCGTTCGAGCCGGTCAAGGGCCGCTCGCAGGTGCAGCGGCTGGACTGGCAGGGCCGCACCATCACCTTGGTCGACGACAGCTACAACGCCAATCCGGACTCGGTGCGGGCGGCGGTCGACGTGCTGGCCGCCTTGCCGGGGCCGCGCTGGCTGGTGCTGGGCGACATGGGCGAGGTGGGCGACCAGGGGCCGGAATTCCACGCCGAGGTCGGCCGCTACGCCACCGAAAAAGGCATCGACTGCGTCTGGACCGCAGGCATACTCGCGGCCCACGCCGCACAGGCCATCGCGTCGCCGACCGTGGTGCAGCACCACCCTGACGCCGCCGCGATCGTGGCGGCGATGCGGGCCGAGGAGGGTGCTGCGTTGCCCCTGGCGCAGTCGGTGCTGGTCAAAGGCTCGCGCTTCATGAAGATGGAACAGGTGGTCGCCGCCGTGAAGGGTGGGGCGGCCAGCCCAGGAGAACAACATGCTCATTAGCCTCGCACAGTGGTTGCAGGGCCTTTATCCCGAGAGCCTCGGCTTCCTGCGGGTCTTCCAGTACATCACCTTCCGCGCCGTGATGGCCGCGATGACCGCGCTGCTCATCGGCCTGGCGTTCGGGCCATGGGTGATCCGCCGGCTCACCGAGCTGAAGATCGGCCAGCCGATCCGCGAATACGGCGTGCAGGCCCACATCGTCAAGCGTGGCACACCCACCATGGGCGGCGTGCTGATCCTGCTGGCGATCGCCATCTCGACGCTGCTGTGGTTCGACTGGAGCAACCGCTTCGTCTGGATCGTGATGACCGTGACCATGGGCTTCGGCGCCATCGGCTGGGTGGACGACTGGCGCAAGGTGGTGCAGAAGAACCCCGAGGGCATGCCGTCCGGCGAGAAGTACCTGTGGCAGTCGCTGATCGGGCTGGTCGCGGCGCTGTACCTGGCGTTCAGCGTGTCGGAAACGTCCAACCTGCGCGTGCTGGAGCTGTTCATCCGCTGGGTGCTGTCGGGCTTCTCGAACGACCTGCCGCCCAAGGCCGACCTGATCGTGCCCTTCTTCAAGACGGTGAGCTACCCGCTGGGCGTGTTCGGCTTCATCTTCCTGACCTACTTCGTCATCGTCGGCACCAGCAACGCCGTCAACCTCACCGACGGTCTGGACGGGCTGGCGATCATGCCGGTGGTGCTCGTCGGCTCGGCGCTCGGCTTGTTTGCCTATGCGACGGGCAGTTCGGTGTTCTCGAAGTACCTGTTCCTGCCGCACATTCCCGGCGCGGGCGAGCTGGCCATCTTCTGCGCGGCAATGGCCGGCGCGGGGCTGGCCTTCCTCTGGTTCAACGCGCATCCGGCGCAGGTGTTCATGGGCGATGTCGGCGCGCTGGCGCTGGGCGGCGCGCTGGGCACCATCGCCGTGATCGTGCGCCAGGAGATCGTGCTGGGCATCATGGGCGGGATTTTCGTGGTCGAGGCGCTCTCGGTCATGGTGCAGGTCGGCTGGTTCAAGTACACCAAGAAGCGCACCGGCACCGGCCAGCGCATCCTGCTGATGGCGCCGCTGCACCACCATTTCGAGAAGAAGGGCTGGATCGAGACGCAGGTGGTGATCCGGTTCTGGATCATCACGATGCTGCTGTGCCTCGTGGGCCTGTCCACCCTGAAGCTGCGCTGAGCTGTTCCGGCGCACGGAAACGACGATGAATGCTCTGAAGGACTTGTCGCTGCTGATCCTGGGTCTGGGGGACTCGGGGCTGGCGATGGCGCGCTGGGCGCAACGCTGTGGTGCGGCGCGCATCGTGGTGGCCGACACGCGGGAGGCGCCGCCGAAGCGGGCCGCGCTGGCTGCGGAGGTGCCGGGTGCCGAGTTCCACGGTGGGCCGTTGGCGTTGTCGCTGTCGCTGCTGGACGGCGTGACGCTGGTGCTCAAGAGTCCCGGCCTGTCGCCGCTGGACCCGGCCATCGCGCCGCTGCTGGACGCCGCCAACGCGCGCGGCACGGCGGTGCAGGGCGAGCTGTCGCTGTTCGCGCTGGCCTTGCAGGATCTGCAGACCGCGCAGGGCTACGCCCCCAAGGTCATCGCCATCACCGGCACCAACGGCAAGACCACCACCACCTCGCTCACCGCGCAGCTCGCCGAGCGCGCCGGGCTGCGCGTGGCGATGGCCGGCAACATCGGCCCGACGCTGATGGACACGCTGACCGCCGCACTCGACGCCGCCGCCTTGGCCGAATCCGCCACGCCGCTGCCTGAAGTCTGGGTGCTCGAACTCTCCAGCTTCCAGCTCGACGGCGTCACCGGCTTCCGCCCGACCGCCGCCACGGTGCTCAACGTGACGCAGGACCACCTCGACTGGCACGGTTCGATGGCCGCCTACGCCGACGCCAAGGCCCGCATCTTCGGGCCGGACACCGTGCGCGTGCTCAACGCCGACGATGTGCTGGTGGAAGCGATGGCACCGAAGGGGGTTGCGGCGAACGTGGTGCGTTTCGGGCTGGACGCGCCGCGCCGTGTGGGCGACTGGGGGCTGGTGGTGGACCACGGCATGGCGTGGCTGGTGCGCGCGCAGGCGGCCGATGACACACCGGTCAAGGTGCGACGCGGCGCGGTGGCGCCGCCGGTCGAGACCACGCTGCAGCGGCTGATGCCGGCCGACGCGCTGCGCATCCGGGGTCGCCACAACGCCGCCAACGCGCTGGCGGCGCTGGCCCTGGCGACGGCGGCGGGGGTGCCGTTGGCGCCGATGCTGCATGGCCTGCGCGCATACCGCGGCGAGCCGCACCGGGTCGAGTACGTCGCCACGATCGACGGCATCGACGCCTACGACGACAGCAAGGGCACCAACGTCGGCGCCACCGTCGCCGCGCTGACCGGACTGGGCGCCGACCGTGCGCCGGCGAAGCTCGTGGTGGTCCTTGGCGGCGACGGCAAAGGCCAGGACTTCACCCCGCTGGCCGGCCCCGTCGAGCGTCACGCCCGCGCCGTCGCGCTGATCGGCCGGGACGCCGCGGCGATCGGCCGCGTGCTGCAGGACGTGGCCGTGCCAGTGCAGAGCTTCACCACGCTCGAAGACGCCACCCGCTGGTGCTACACCCAGGCCCGCTCCGGCGACGCCGTGCTGCTCAGCCCGGCCTGCGCCAGCCTCGACATGTTCCGCAACTACGCCCACCGCGCCCAGGTCTTCATCGACACCGTGCAGGCCCTGGCCAACGACCACGGGGAGCTGGGTGCATGACCGCGAACGCACTGGGCCGACTCGGCGACTGGTGGAGCCGCCGCACGCGCGCCGACGTGCCAGTGCGCAACTGGACCGCGATGTCCTCGGGCACACCCACGCGCTGGGTCGGCTTCGACGAGACGCTGGCCTGGGTCATCGCCGGGCTGCTCTCGCTCGGGCTGGTGATGGTGTACTCGGCCTCGATCCAGCTCCCGGACAACCCGAAGTACGTCAACTACACGTCGAGCTACTTCCTGACACGCCACATCCTGTCGGTCACGCTGGCCATCGTGGCGGCCTGCGTGACCTTGGCCATCCCCATGCGGACCTGGGAAAAGATGGCGCCGTGGCTGTTCGTGGTGGCGCTGCTGCTGCTGATCCTGGTGCTGATCCCGGGCATCGGGCGGGTGGTGAACCGCTCGCGGCGCTGGATTCCGCTGGGCGTGATGAACTTCCAGCCCAGCGAACTCGCCAAGCTCGCCATGGCCATGTACGCCGCCAACTACATGGTGCGCAAGATGGACGTGAAGGAGAGCTTCACCCGCGCCGTGCTGCCGATGGTGGTCGCACTGATGGTGATCGGGCTGCTGCTGCTGGTGGAGCCGGACATGGGCGCCTTCATCGTCATCGCGCTGATTTCCATGGGCATCCTGTTCCTGGGCGGGGTCAACGGCAAGGTGTTCACCCTGATGGTGGCGTCGCTGCTGGGGGCGCTGCTGTCGATCGTCGTGCTGTCACCCGTGCGCTGGGGGCGGATCAAGGCGTTCTGGAATCCCTGGGACGAGGCCAACGCGATGGGCAAGGCGTACCAGCTCACCCACTCGCTGATCGCCTTCGGCCGCGGCGAGGTGGTCGGGCAGGGGCTGGGCCAGTCGGTCGAGAAGCTGCACTACCTGCCCGAGGCACACACCGACTTCCTGCTGGCCATCATCGGGGAAGAGCTGGGCCTGCTTGGCGTGCTGGCGGTGATCCTGGCGTTTTTCTGGATGGTGCGGCGCATCTTCGTCATCGGGCGCCAGGCCGTCGCGCTGGACCGGGTCTTCTCGGGGCTGACCACGCAGGGCATCGGCATCTGGATCGGCGGGCAGGCGTTCATCAACATGGGCGTGAACCTGGGCCTGCTGCCGACCAAGGGGCTGACGCTGCCGCTGCTGAGCTATGGCGGCTCGGCGGTCATCCTCACCTGCGTGGCGCTGGCGGTCGTGCTGCGGGTGGACATGGAGAACCGCCAGATCCTGCGCGGCGGGGGCAGCCGTGAACGCTGATCGCCATCTCGTCGTGATGGCTGCGGGCACCGGCGGCCACATCATGCCGGGGCTGGCCGTCGCCCGCGAGATGCAGGCGCGCGGCTGGCAGGTGAGCTGGCTGGGCACCTCGCACGGCATGGAAAACCGGCTGGTCCCGCCGTCGGGTCTGCCGATGGACACGATCGACTTCGCCGGCCTGCGGGGCAAGGGCGCGCTCGGTGCGCTGCGGGGCGGGGTGCAGCTGCTCAAGGCGCTGGTGGCTTGCCGCGGCATCCTGAAGCGGCGCAACGCCACCGCCGTGCTCGGCATGGGCGGCTACGTCTGCTTCCCCGGCGGGTTGGCGGCGCACTGGCTGAAACGTCCGCTGGTGCTGGTCAACGCGGATGCGGGGCTGCTGCTGTCGAACCGCTCGCTGCTGAAGTGTGCCGACCGGGTCGCGTTCGGGTTCGATGGCGAGGCGGCGCGTTCGGTGCCGCAGGGTCTGGTCACCGGCAACCCTGTGCGCACCGAGATCGAGGCGATTGCGCCGCCCGCCCAGCGTTTTGCCCGGCGCACCGGGCCGCTGCGGGTGCTGGTGGTCGGCGGCAGTCTGGGCGCGCAGGTGCTCAACGAGACCGTGCCGCGGGCGCTGGCGCGGCTGTCGGCGGCCGAGCGGCCCGTCGTCACCCACCAGACCGGCTTGGCGCACCACGAGATGGTGCGCGCCGCCTATGCGCAGGCCGGACTGCTCGATCTGGACCACGGCTCGGCCGGTGTCGAGGTCGTGCCCTTCATCGACGACATGGCGCGTCGGCTGGCGGACTGCGACCTGATCGTCTGCCGGGCGGGTGCGGTGACGGTCAGCGAGCTGTGTGCAGCCGGGGTGCCGTCGGTGCTGGTGCCGCTGGTGGTGCGCACGACGGCGCACCAGCGCGACAATGCGCAGTGGATGGCGCGGCACGACGCCGGACTCCACCTGCCGCAGACCGAATTGACGCCGGAGCGGCTGGCCGACCTGCTGCGCCACCTCGACCGGCCCCGCCTGCTGCGGATGGCGGAGCAGGCCCGCGCACTCGCGCTGCCGCACGCCGCGCAGCGCGTGGCCGACGCGATCGAACAACTCACCCCGCCTCCCACCCAGCCTTCCACCCGGACTTCATGAAACACGCGGTCAAGCACATTCACTTCGTCGGCGTCGGTGGCGCCGGCATGAGCGGCATCGCCGAGATCCTGCACAACCTGGGTTATGTGGTCTCCGGCTCCGACCAGTCGGATGGCGCCGTGACGCGCCGCCTGGCCGAACTCGGCATCCGCATCCACACCGGCCACGACGCCGCGCACATCGCCGGCGCGCAGGCGGTGGTGACCTCGACCGCCGTGAAGGGCGACAACCCCGAGGTGATCGCCGCCCGTGCGCAGCGCATCCCGGTGGTGCCGCGCGCGGTGATGCTGGCCGAGCTGATGCGCCTGAAGCAGGGCATCGCCATCGCCGGCACGCACGGCAAGACGACCACCACCTCGCTGGTCACCAGCGTGCTGGCCGAGGCGGGCGTCGATCCGACCTTCGTCATCGGCGGCAAGCTGAACGCGGCGGGGGCCAACTCGGCGCTCGGCTCGGGCGACTACATCGTCGTCGAGGCAGACGAGTCCGATGCGTCCTTCCTCAACCTGCTCCCCGTGCTGGCCGTCGTCACCAACATCGACGCCGACCACATGGACACCTACGGCCACGACTTCGCCCGGCTGAAGGCGGCCTTCGTCGATTTCCTGCACAAGATGCCGTTCTACGGCGCGGCCGTGCTGTGCAGCGACGACCCTGGCGTGCGCTCGATCATGCCGATGATCTCCCGCCCGGTGATCACCTACGGGCTGGGCGAGGACGCACAGGTGCGTGCGGTGGACGTGCAGGCGCTGCCCGGCGGCCAGATGCGCTTCACCTGCCAGCGCCGCAACGGCGTGGCGCTGGCCGACCTGCACATCACGCTCAACCTGCCCGGTGAGCACAACGTGCGCAACGCGCTGGCGGCGATTGCCATCGCCACCGAACTGGAGCTGCCGGATGCGCCGATCGCCACCGCGTTGGCGAAGTTCGGCGGCGTCGGCCGACGCTTCCAGCGCTGGGGCGACCATCCCGCCAAGGACGGTGGCCAGTTCACGCTGATCGACGACTACGGCCACCACCCGGTCGAGATGGCCGCGACGATCGCCGCCGCGCGCGGGGCTTTCCCGGGCCAGCGCCTTGTCCTGGCCTTCCAGCCGCACCGTTTCACGCGTACCCGTGACTGCTTCGAGGACTTCGTCAAGGTGCTCGGCACCGCCGACGCCGTGCTGCTGACCGAGGTGTACTCGGCCGGCGAGTCGCCGATCGTGGCGGCGGACGGCCGGGCGCTGGTGCGCGCGTTGCGCGTGGCGGGCAAGGTCGATCCGCTGTTCGTCGACGACATCGCCGAGCTGCCGCAGACCATCGCCGAGCAGGCGGTGGCGGGTGACGTGGTGATCGCGATGGGGGCGGGCACGATCGGCGGCGTGCCGGCGCGGGTGGTGGAGCTGGTCGGAGGGCGGGTGTGATGAGCGGGACGGACGTGAACAAGCTGGGCAAGGTCGCCGTGCTGCTGGGCGGCACCTCGGCCGAGCGCGAGGTGTCGCTGATGAGCGGCACCGGCGTGCTGCAGGCACTGCAGTCGCTGGGCGTCGATGCCCACCTCTTCGACCCGGCCGAGCGCGACCTGCAGCAGCTCAAGACCGAGCGCTTCGACCGCTGCTTCATCGCGCTGCACGGCCGCCATGGCGAGGACGGCTGTGTGCAAGGTGCCTTGGAGATGATGGGCATCCCCTACACCGGCTCCGGCGTGATGGCCTCGGCGATCGCGATGGACAAGGTCATGACCAAGCGGATCTGGCTGGCCGAAGGGCTCCCGACGCCGCGCCACGTCTGGCTCTCTCCCGACCAGCAGGACGCTGCCACGATCGCCGCCTTGCCCGGCCAGCTCGGCCTGCCGCTGATCGTCAAGGCGCCGCGCGAGGGCTCGTCCATCGGCGTGACCAAGGTGACGGCGGTCGAGGACATCCAGGCGGCCGTGGCCGAATCGCTGCGCTTCGACCCGGACGTGCTGGGCGAGGAATTCATCCAGGGCGACGAGCTGACCTGTCCGGTGATGGGCGAGGGGGCTGACGCCCGCGCACTGCCGGTGATCCGCATCGTGCCGCCCGAGGCTGGCTACGACTACCAGAACAAGTACTTCACCGACGACGTGCGCTACCTCTGCCCGAGCGGCCTGCCCGAGGCCGAGGAGCGCGAGATCCAGCGCATCGTGCTGGCCGCCTACCGTGCGCTCGGGTGCCGGGGCTGGGGTCGGGCCGATCTGATGGTGCGCGCCAGCGATCGCAAACCCTTCCTGCTGGAGATCAACACCTCGCCCGGCATGACCAGCCACTCGCTGGTGCCGATGTCGGCGCGTGCGACGGGCATCGACTATCCGCAGCTGTGCCTGCGCGTGCTGGCGTCGGCGCGGCTCGACAGCGCCCGCCCGGTCTGACGGCACCGCATGCGCAACGCCGCCGCCACTTCCACCGCCCGCACGCCGTCCGCGCCGACCGACACGGCCGTGCCACTCGACGTGCGGCTGATGCGCTCCGGGGCGAATGCGCTGCTGGTGCTGGTGCTGCTGGCGGGGCTGGTGGTGCTGGGCGAGCGTGTCCTGCGTTCACCCTGGTTCAATCTGCGCGCGATCCATGTCGAGGGCGAGGTGGCCCACAACAGCGCCGAGAGCGTGCGCCGCCACGTCACGCCGCTCCTGCAGGGCAGCTACCTCACCATGGACCTCGGCCAGGCGCGCGCCGCGTTCGAGTCGGTGCCCTGGGTGCGCCGCGCCGCCGTGCGCCGCATCTGGCCGCACGACCTGGTGGTGCGCATCGAGGAACACCGCCCCGTGGCCTACTGGGCCCGCGAGGACACCGACGACCTGCTGGTGAACACGCACGGCGAGCTGTTCGAGGTGAACCTGGGCGATGTCGAGGACGACAAGCTGCCCCTGCTGGCCGGACCGACCGGGACATCGCTGCAGGTCATGACGATGTGGCAGACGCTGGTGCCGGTGCTGGCACCGCTGAAGCAGCGGGTCGAGCGGGTCGAGCTGACCGAGCGCGGCGCCTGGCGCGTGCGGCTGGAGCGCGGCACGCTGCTGGAGCTGGGGCGGGGCGAATCGGACCAGATCGTCGCCCGCACCCAACGCTTCGTGGCGTCGGTGGCGCAGGTCACGGCCCGCTTCGACCAGCGCACCATCGAATACGCCGACCTGCGGCACAGTGAAAGTTACGCCCTGCGGCTGGTCGGCATGGGCACGACGCCGGCTGCGCCCCGCCCAGGCAAGGGCCATTGAAGGCGACATAGGCGGATATGCAAGGAACACGCATGACCAAGGAATACAACGATCTGGTCGTCGGACTCGATATCGGCACCGCCAAGGTCATGGCCGTGGTGGCCGAGATCCTGCCGGACGGCGAGATGCGGCTGGCCGGGCTGGGCGTGGCGTCCTCGCACGGGCTCAAGCGCGGGGTGGTGGTCAACATCGACGCCACCGTGCAGTCGATCCAGCACGCGCTGAAGGAGGCCGAGATGATGGCCGACTGCAAGATCAGCCGCGTCTACACCGGCATCTCGGGCAGCCACGTGCGCGGGCGCAACTCCACCGGCATGGTCATCGTGCGCGACAAGGAGGTCGGTGCGGTCGATGTCACCCGCGTGGTCGAGACCGCCAAGGCCATCAACATCCCCAACGACCAGCGGCTGCTGCTGGTCGAGCCGCAGGAGTTCGTGATCGACGGCCAGGAGGTGCGCGAGCCGGTGGGCATGAGCGGCGAGCGGCTGGAGGTGCGCGTCCACATCGTCACCGGGGCGTTCAGCGCGGCGGAGAACATCGTCAAGTGCGTGCGGCGCTGCGGGCTGGACGTGGAGCAGCTGGTCCTGAACCCCAGCGCGTCGAGTCTGTCGGTGCTGACGCCTGACGAAAAGGATCTGGGTGTCGTGCTTGTGGATATCGGGGCCGGCACGACCGATGTGGCGATTTTCACGGACGGGGCAATCCGTCATACTGCCGTCATCCCGATTGCGGGGGATTTGATCACCAGTGACATCGCCATGGCTCTGCGCACCCCGACCAAGGATGCGGAGGACGTGAAGATCGAGTTCGGCGTGGCCAAGCAATTGCTGGCCGATCCGTCCGAGCAACTCGAAGTGCCGGGTCTGGGCGACCGCGTACCCAGGGTCTTGAGCCGACAGGCGCTGGCCGGCGTGATCGAACCGCGGGTAGAAGAGATTTTTTCGCTGGTTCAGCAAGTGATCCGGGACAGCGGCTACGAAGAGCTGCTGTCTTCTGGCATCGTGCTGACCGGTGGCTCGGCGGTGATGCCGGGCATGGTCGAGTTGGCAGAAGACATTTTCCTCAAACCCGTGCGCATGGGGATTCCGACGTACAGCGGAGCCCTCCACGACATGGTGGCCAGCCCCCGCGCCTCGACGGCGATGGGCTTGCTGGAGGAAGCGCGCCTGGCGCGTCAGCGGGGATTGAGGTCAGCACCCTCGGGCGGTACGGCCCAGGGCTTGTTCGGCAAGGCACGGGATTGGTTCTTGAAAAGTTTCTGATGTAATTCAGATCCGAGGAGAGCGGCATGGGTATCGAAATGATTGAAGAGTTCAACCAGGGTACGCAGATCAAGGTGATCGGCGTGGGCGGCGGCGGCGGCAATGCGGTCGACCACATGATCAACCGCGGTGTGCAGGGCGTGGAATTCATCTGCGCCAACACCGATGCGCAAGCGTTGAACCGGTCCAAGGCACACACTTTGTTGCAATTGGGTCACACCGGTCTGGGTGCGGGTTCGCGTCCCGAAGCTGGAAAAGCCTCCGCCGAGGAGGCCGTGGACCGCATCAAGACGTCGCTGGAAGGCGCGCACATGGTGTTCATCACCGCCGGCATGGGCGGCGGTACCGGCACGGGCGCCGCCCCGGTGATCGCGCGTCTGGCCAAGGACATGGGCATCCTGACGGTCGGCGTCGTGACCAAGCCCTTCGACTTCGAAGGTCCGCGCCGCATGAAGCAGGCGGATGTCGGCCTGAACGAACTCGAAGCCAACGTCGATTCGCTGATCGTCGTGCTCAACGAGAAGCTGCTGGAAGTCCTCGGTGACGACGTGACGCAGGAAGAGGCGTTCTCCGAGGCCAACGACGTGCTGCGCAACGCCGTCGGTGGCATCAGCGACATCATCCACATTCCGGGTCTCGTCAACGTCGACTTCGAGGACGTGAAGACCGTGATGAGCGAGCCGGGCAAGGCCATGATGGGCACGGCCACTGCCAGCGGCCCGGACCGTGCGACCAAGGCTGCCGAATCGGCCGTGGCCTGCCCGCTGCTGGAAGGCGTGGACCTGTCGGGCGCGCGTGGCGTGCTGGTGCTGATCGCGGCGAGCAAGCAGAACTTCAAGCTCTCCGAAAGCCGCAACGCGATGACCACCATCCGTCGCTACGCCGCCGAAGAGGCCCACGTCATCTACGGTACCGCCTATGACGAAAGCCTGGGCGACGCCCTGCGCGTGACGGTGATCGCCACGGGTCTGGCCCCGGCCGGCAAGCAGCAACAGCAGCAGATCCCGCAGCAGCGCGTGGCGCCGATGCAGGTCGTGCAGCCCTCGGGCGGCCAGCGCACCGGCACGGACAACATCCCTGTCCTGACCCACCCGCTGGTGTCGCCGAGCCACGCCAGCGCCCCGAGCGTCTGGCGCCCGAACCGCACGCAGGCCTCGGCCAAGGTCGACGCGCTGGCCGCCAACGGCATGGACGAGATCGAGATCCCGGCCTTCCTGCGCAAGCAGGCCGACTGATCCCGCCGCTGCCCACCCGCTCTCCGCCGTTTCCGATTTGGCCCGGTGTCCCGCAGGACACCGGGCTTTTTCGCTGCCCTTCCTAGAATGCGCCCATGCTGCAACAACGCACCCTCCAGTCGCTGACCCGTGCCGTCGGGGTCGGCCTGCACAGTGGCCAGAAGGTCGAGCTGACGCTGCGGCCGGCAGCACCGGACACGGGCCTGGTCTTCCGCCGCATCGACCTGCCGCAGCCGGTGGACATCCCCGTCACACCCGAGTCGGTCTGCGACACCCGCATGGCCACGACCATCTCGCCGGGCGGGGATCCGGGTGCGCCCAAGGTCCAGACCATCGAGCACCTGCTGTCGGCCATCGCCGGACTGGGCATCGACAACCTCTACATCGACATCACGGCCGACGAGGTACCCATCCTCGACGGCTCGGCGGCCAGCTTCGTCTTCCTGCTGCAGAGCGCCGGCATCGCGCTGCAGAACGCCCCCAAGCAGTTCCTGCGCGTGAAGAAGCCTGTCGAGATCCGCGAAGGCGAGGGCCGCTCGCTCAAGTGGGCCCGCCTCGCGCCGCACCACGGCTACCGGCTCGGCTTCGAGATCGAGTTCGGCCACCCGGCGGTGGACGCCACCGGCCAGCGCGTCGTCTTCGATTTCGCCACCGGCCGCTACAAGCAGGACATCGCCCGTGCCCGCACCTTCGGCTTCACCAAGGACGTGGAGATGATGCGTTCGCGCGGCCTGAGCCTCGGGGGCAGCATGGACAACGCCATCGTGGTCGATGACTACCGTGTGCTGAATGCGGAAGGGCTGCGCTATGACGACGAGTTCGTCAAGCACAAGATCCTCGACGCGATCGGCGATCTCCACGTCTGCGGCAAGCCACTGCTGGCCGACTACACCGCCTTCAAGAGCGGCCACGCGCTCAACAACAAGCTGCTGCGCAAGCTGCTGGCCGACGAGACCGCCTGGGAAATCGTCACCTTCCGCGATGAAACACTTGCGCCCCAGGGCATGGCGGAGCTGGCACCGGCCTGGTGAGACTCCCTGCGCGCTCAATTTGCGTCAGGGACATCCGACAACACGGAAGATCGGGCCTGTCCGTGGCCCGGCTTTCAGGATGTACCCCATGCGCGATGCCCACACGCTCTACATCACCGCTGGCTCCGGCAACAGCTTCAAGCCCATGCTGGTGCTGCGACAGCGCGGCGACGCCGGCCCGGCCGAGAAGGTCCGCATCCGCTCGGTGGATGTGCTGGCCGGCGAGACCCGCAGCGCGAGTTTCCTGGCGCTGAACCCCCGCGGCCAGGTCCCCTTCCTGGTGACCGCCGACGGCAAGGGCCTGGGTGAATCCAACGCCATCGCCTGGTTCCTGAGCGAAGGCACGGCCCTGATGCCGGCCGAGCCCTTCCACCGGGCGCAGGCGCTGCAGTGGATGATTTTCGAGCAGACGGCACTGGAGCCGAACATCTCGCCCGCGCGCTTCTTCTCCCACATCGTCCCGCAGCTCGCCGCCGAGCACGCCGACGACTTCCTGCGCTGGCACCGCGACGGCTGCGTGGGACTGGCCGTGCTGGACGCCCACCTGCGCCAGCGCCCCTTCGTCTGCGACCACGGCTACTCGGTCGCCGACATCGCCGTCTACGGCTACACCCACCTGGCGGGAGAGGCCGGCTTCGATCTGGCGGACTTCCCCGCCATCGGGGTCTGGATGGCACGGGTGCGGGCGCAGCCGGGCTACCTGGGTGTGACGCCGCTGCTGTCGGCCTGATGGAAACGGCCGTGGTGCCGACGCGGTTTCCCGCCGACACCGCACTGCTGGAGGCGCTGCACCAGCCGGTCTGGGTCTTCGACATCGACCGCAGCCGGGTGCATTGGGCCAACGGTGCTGCGCTGCAGCTCTGGCAGGCGGCGACGCTGGGCGAGCTGTGCGCACGCGACATGGGCTGCGACATGTCGGACACGGTCGCGCGCCGGCTGCGGCAGTACCAGCGCGATTTCGAGTGCGGCGACGCCCGCTTCTCCGAACAGTGGACGCTCTACCCCGCCGGGCACCCGACCACGCTGTGGGTCAGCTTCAGCGGCGTGCGGCTGCCGGACGGGCGCATGGCCATGCTCTGCGAGGCGCGGCCGCAGCAGGCCATGCCGCCGGACTCGCTGCGCAGCGTCGAGGCGCTCCTGCACACCGAGGTCATGACCACGCTCTACAGCCGTGGTGGCCGGGCGCTCTACCGCAACCCGGCCGCGCGCACCAGCGTGCCCGAGGGCAGCGACTCCCTGCAGCAGCGCCTCGTCGACCGCGAAGACCTGCGGGCGCTGGTGCGCGGGCTGGTCGCCAACGGGCACTGCAAGCTCATCGCCCGCGTGGCCACTCCCCAGGGCGAACGCTGGCACGACCTTTCCGCCCGGCTCTGCCGCGACGCGGCCACTGGCCGCCAGGCGCTGCTCGTCTCCGAGATCGACATCAGCGGCCTCAAGCACGCGCAGGCCCAGGCACAGTACCTCGCCGACCACGACCTGCTCACCGGCCTGCCCAACCGCAACCACGTCATCAAGGCGTACCCCCAGGCGCTGGAGGACTGCCGCCGTGACGGGCTGCAGGCGGCGTTGATCTTCCTCGACCTGGACCACTTCAAGCGGGTGAACGACTCGCTCGGCCACGCGGTGGGCGACGAGCTGCTGATGCACCTGGCGCGGCGGCTGCGGTCGGTGCTGGGACCGCAGGACCGCGTGGCGCGGCTGGGTGGCGACGAGTTCCTGCTGCTGGTGTCCGATGCGGATGCTGCGGCAGCGGCGCGGGCACGGGTACAGGCGCTGGTGGCGCTCATCGCCGCGCCGGTGCAGATCTCGCAGACCGAGCTGCGCGTGACCCCGTCCATCGGCGTGAGCCTGTACCCGCAGGATGGCCAGGACATCGACACGCTCATGCGCCACGCCGACCAGGCCATGTACAGCGCCAAGGCGGCCGGGCGCAATGGCATGGCGTGGTTCCAGCCGGCCATGAACGCCGCAGCACAGTCGCGGCTGGATCTGGAAACGGAGCTGCGCCGTGCCCTGGTCCACGGTGACATCCGGGTGTACTTCCAGCCCCGCATCGAGGTGCAGACTGGCCGCATCGTCGGCGCCGAGGCGCTGGTGCGCTGGTTTCATCCGCAGCGCGGCATGATCCCGCCGGATGTCTTCATCCCTGTCTGCGAGGACTGCGGGCTGATCTGCGAGCTGGGCGCCATGGTGCTCGACGCCTCGGCACGGCAGCAGGTGGCCTGGGCGGCGCAGGGCTGGCAGCTGAAGATTTCCGTCAACCTCTCGCCGCGCCAGTTCTTCTACAACGCGCTGCTGCAAGACGTGCGCGACATCCTCGACCGCACTGGCTGCGACCCGCGCGGTATCGAGCTGGAGATCACCGAGTCGGTGCTGCTCGGACACGACGGGCGCACGGTGGCGACGCTCGAAGCCCTCGACGCCCTGGGCCTGGGCATCGCCATCGACGACTTCGGCACCGGGTATTCCAACCTCGCCTACCTGCACCGCTATCCGGTGGACACGCTCAAGATCGACCGCTCCTTCATCCGTTCGCTGGACAGTCTGCCGGCACTCACGGAGATGATCGTGACCATGTGCCAGGTGCTGAAGGTCAACATGGTGGCCGAAGGGGTGGAAACCGCCGAGCAGCTTGCCTGGCTGCAGGCCCGCAAGGTACGTGAATACCAGGGGTTCCTGTTCAGCCCGGCCGTGTCGCCCGAGGCGTTCGAGCGGCTGCTGCGGGCCGGACCGCCTCCACCTCAGTAACTGCGCCCGCCGCGGTACTGGGCGTGGGCCTTGCGCTGCAGTGTGCCGCCCTGGGCGAGTGCCGCGAAAGAGCTGCCGGCGTGGGCGTGGGTGATGGCCAGCCCGAGTGCGTCGGCGGCGTCCTTGCCCGGCAGCACCGGCAACTGCAGCAGGCGTTGCACCATGGCCTGCACCTGCGTCTTGTTGGCGTGGCCATGGCCGACGATGGCCTTCTTCATCTGCAGCGCGGTGTACTCGCACACGCTGAGCGTGCTGCTGGACGACACCAGCGCCGCCAGGGCCGCCCCCCGCGCCTGTCCGAGCAGCAGCGTGCTCTGCGGGTTGACGTTGACGAAGACGATCTCGACCGTCGCCGTGTCCGGCTGGTAGGTCGAGACCACCTCGCGCACCCCCTCGAAGATGATGCGGATGCGCTGCGGCAGATCGCCACGCGGGGCTTCCGCGGTCTTGATGGTGCCGCTGGCGACGTAGCTCAACCGCTGACCCTCGACGTCGATCACGCCGAAGCCTGTGACCTGCAGGCCCGGATCTATCCCGAGGATGCGCATCCGGGTGTCCTGTCGTGGTCCGTGCCCAGTGGCTCAGTGGCGGAAGTGCCGCGTGCCGGTCAGCACCATCGCGATGCCGCGCTCGTCGGCCGCCGCGATCACCTCGGCGTCGCGCATCGAGCCACCCGGCTGGATCACGCAGGTGGCTCCTGCGTCCACCACGACATCCAGCCCGTCGCGGAACGGGAAGAACGCATCGCTCGCCACGGCCGTGCCCTGCAGCGTCAGTCCGGCATGGCCCGCCTTGATGCTGGCAATGCGCGCCGAATCGAGGCGGCTCATCTGGCCGGCGCCGACGCCCATCGTCATGCCGTCCTTGCAGAACACGATGGCGTTGCTCTTGACGAAGCGCGCGACCTTCCACGCGAACAGCAGGTCGTCCATCTGCTGCGCGGTCGGCTGCAGCTTGGTGACCACCTTGACCTCGCCGCCGACGATGTCGATGGTGTCGGCCGACTGCAGCAGCATCCCGCCGCCGACACGCTTGAAGTCCAGCGCGTTCGACACCTTGGCGACCGGCACTTCCAGCAGGCGCACGTTGGTCTTGCTGGCGTAGGCGGCGCGCGCTTCGGCGGTGAAGGCCGGGGCGATGGCGACTTCGACGAACTGCTTGTTGGCGTTGATCTCGTTGACCACATCCGCGTCTACGGGACAGTTGAAGGCCATGATGCCGCCGAACGCGCTGGTCGGGTCGGTCTTCAGCGCCTTCTGGTAGGCCTCCAGCGGCGTCGCGCCGACGGCCACGCCGCACGGATTCGCGTGCTTGACGATGACACAGGCCGGCACGTCGAACGCCTTCACGCATTCCCAGGCCGCGTCCGCGTCGGCGATGTTGTTGAAGCTCAGTTCCTTGCCCTGGATCTGCTGCCAGCCCGACAGCAGCCCGGCGGCCGGCGCGGCTTCGCGGTAGAACGCGGCCGACTGGTGCGGGTTCTCGCCGTAGCGCATGCCTTGCACCTTGTGGAGCTGCAGGTTGAACACGCTCGGGTATTCGGCGCGGGCGGGGACGGCTTCGGTCTGCTCTTCCGAACCGGCTTCCAGCGCGGTCAGGTAGTTGCTGATCATCCCGTCGTAGGCGGCGGTGTGCGAGAACACCTTCTTGGCGAGCATGAACTTGGTGCTGCGTGTCAGCGACTGGCCGTTCGAGGCGGCGAGTTCGGCCAGCACCTGCGGGTAGTCGCTCGGGTCGATCACGACGCCCACGTCCTGCCAGTTCTTGGCCGCGGCGCGCAGCATGGCCGGGCCGCCGATGTCGATGTTCTCGATCGCGTCTTCCAGCGTGCAGTCGGCTTGTGCCGTGGCTTGAGCGAACGGGTAGAGGTTGATGATGAGCAGGTCGATCGTGTCGATGCCGTGTTCCTGCAGCGCGGCCATGTGCGCCGGCACGTCGCGCCGGGCCAGCAGACCGCCGTGGACCCGCGGGTGCAGCGTCTTCACGCGGCCGTCGAGCATCTCGGGGAAGCCGGTGATCTCGCTGACTTCGGTGACGGGCAGGCCCGATTCGGCCAGCAGCCTGGCGGTGCCGCCGGTGGAGAGCAGCTTGATGCCGTGGGCGTGCAGCGAGCGGGCGAACTCGACGATGCCGGTCTTGTCAGAGACGGAAAGGAGGGCGGTGGTCATGGGTGGACTCGGGAGGTCGTTTGGATGCGGTTCGGACGATCGGCGCGGGTTCGGCTCAGTCGATCAGCTTGTGCTCGACGAGCTTGCGGCGCAGCGTGTTGCGGTTGATGCCCAGCCACTCGGCGGCGCGGCTCTGGTTGCCCTCGGCCTGCGACATCACGACATCGAGCAGCGGGCGCTCCACCGCCTTCACGACCATGTCGTAGAGGGCGTGTGGCTCCGTGCCTTCGAGGTCGCGGAAATAGACGGCCAGGATCTCGCGGATCGACAGGTCGATGGGGCTGTGTTCGGAGGGGCTGGTGCTCATGCGGCCTGTGCGGGTGCTGCGGTGTCGTCGTCCGTGGGGGGGGTGGCCTGGGGCCACGACGGATGCTGGTCGGCCAGTGCGCCCAGGAAGTCCTGCACGGCCTGCGCCTGCGCGGCCGTGTGTTCGATGAGGTTCATGCGCTGGCGGAAGGCGCGCCCGCCCGGCAGGTCGTGGACGGCCCAGCCGATGTGCTTGCGCGCCGTGCGGACACCGGCGCGCTCGCCGTAGAGGCTGTAGTGGTCGTGCAGATGCTCGATCAGCCAGTCGCGCACCTGCAGCGTCGGCGGCGTCTCGGCGATCTCCCCTGTGGCGAGGAAGTGCGCGACCTCGCGGAAGATCCACGGCCGGCCCTGCGCGGCGCGGCCGATCATCAGCGCATCCGCGCCGGTGGCCGCGAGCACTTCGCGGGCCTTCTGCGGGCTGGTGATGTCGCCGTTCGCGCAGACCGGGATGCGCAGCGCGGCCTTCACCGCGGCGATCGTGGCGTACTCGGCGTCGCCCTTGTAACCCTGCTCACGGGTGCGGCCATGCACGGTGACCATCGCCACGCCGCGCGCCTCGGCGCCCAGGGCGATCGTCACCGCGTTCTTCTGTGCATTGCACCAGCCGGTGCGCATCTTCAGCGTGACGGGCACGCCGTGGGGTGCGGCAGCCTCGACCACGGCGGCGACGATGTCCAGCGCCAGTGTCTCGTCCTGCATCAGCGCCGAGCCCGCCCACTGGTTGCAGACCTTCTTGGCCGGGCAGCCCATGTTGATGTCGATGATCTGGGCACCCCGGTCGATGTTGTAGCGGGTGGCCTCGGCCATCATCTCGGCGTCGGTGCCGGCGATCTGCACGGCGATCGGCTCGACCTCGCCATCGTGGTTCAGGCGGCGCGAGGTCTTCAGGCTGTCGCGCAGGTCGGCGCGTGACGTGACCATCTCGCTCACGGCATAGCCCGCCCCCAGTCGCTTGCACAACTGGCGGAAGGGCCGGTCGGTCACACCTGCCATGGGCGCGACGAACAGGCGATTCGGCAACGTGTGGGGGCCGATGCGCATGGGGGGAGGGCGGGGGAAGGGGTGGGGAGGTGCTGAAAAAGGAGGCAGGAGTATAGCGGCGTGCGTTTTGGCCCTCTTCAAGCAGAATGCCCGCCATGGAAGCTTGGATCGACTCACTGCTTGTGCTGCTGGCGCTGCCGAAGTTCGGCCTCAGCACCGTGTTCCTCGTCTCGCTGATCTCGGCGACGCTGCTGCCGCTGGGCTCGGAGCCGGCGGTGTTCGGGCTGGTCAAGCTCAACCCCGCGCTGTTCTGGCCAGCGGTGCTGACCGCGACCGCCGGCAACACGGTCGGCGGCGCCATCTCCTGGTGGATGGGCTACGGCGCCGAGAAAGCCTACGAGCACGTCACCCACCACGCGGCTGTGGACCACCGCGCACTGGCGATGCTGCGCCGCTTCGGGGCGAAGGCGTGCCTGCTGAGCTGGCTGCCGATCGTCGGCGATCCGCTGTGTGCGGTGGCGGGGTGGTTGAAGCTGCCGTTCTGGCCGTGCCTGCTCTACATGGCGATTGGCAAGTTTGCGCGTTATCTGGTCATGACGGCGGCCCTGCTGTGGGTGTTCCCGGCCTGAGTTCCTCGCCCCAGCGCCACAGCACCGCGCCCGACAGGAACATCGCACGGCCACGAACCCGAAAGCCGATTCGACGCGCCTGCCCAGCGCCGCCACCACTCTGAGGCCGTGGCGCTCGATGCGGTCGGAGAGCTGGCCGGTGAAGAGCTGCATCCCGCCCCAGGTGAAGCCGTAGACGCCCACGATCCCGCCGATGCCGGGCAGGCCGACGCCTTGCTGGTGCAGATAGGCAGGCCAGAACACCCAGACCAGTCCGGCCTGGCACAGCGCGGCCAGCCGGCGGTCCTGCCAGCTCACGCGCAGGAAGACTTCGTGGGTGGTCAGGGCGGGACGGGTTGCGCCCGTCGGTCGGGTCGCTGCGGCTGTCTGTGCTCAGGGCAGCGTCTCGGCCACGCCCCACCACGCCAGCCCCACGACGGCGCAAAGGCCACCAGCCCCGGGATCGGCAGCGCCACCGCCCAGCCGATCAGCAGCACCTGCCGCCGCCCGAGGCGCTCGGCCAGCCTGCCCGCGGCGAAGTTCATCGCCCCCTTGACGAAGCCGAACGCGACGACAAACGCCACCAGCAGCAGGAACGAGCCACGCGGCACGCCGAACTCGGACTCGGCCAGCGCCGGCACGACGTTGCGCATCATCCAGATCGCCATGCCGACCAGCAGCACCTTGGGCGCGCCACTCCGCCACGCCATCCGTCAGGTGTTCCGCGTGCCGGCCGTGCTGGCGCAGCAGCTCCACGAGCCGCGCCTCAGCCTCGCTGCGCAGTACGTATTCAGCCCCCCGGCATTGACAACATCGTCAAGCCGGTGAAGCCCGGGTAGCGCGCGGAGCGAGCAAGGCTGAGAGTGCACGGATGGACCAACCCGAAGCCCCTGGCCGTGAGGCCGCCGCAGTGCAGAACAAGCCCGAGACGCTGGAGCAATGCCACGCGGTGATCGA